>WALA01000021.1 GCA_015523085.1 Candidatus Aenigmatarchaeota archaeon | reverse complement strand
TTTGCGTACGAGTTTCCAACCGTCGAGTTCCTGTCCGTGTGGCCGCTTTCGTATATGAGCGCGTTGCCGTTTATTGCGATCGAATGATTGTCGTCGTCCGTCCAATTGTCCATTTTCATTTGAAGCAGGCCTGTCACGTTCTCCGTTATGTTTATCGTCAAATTGAATTCCCAGTAGTCCTTTCCGTTTGCAAACGCGCGGTTTTTTATGGCGGAAATTCCAAGAACTTGTATTAGCTGAACGTCATGCACGGTTGTATCACCGGAGTTGTACGTCGTGTTTTTTGAAAGTGAGACAAGGCCATCGTCAACGCTTGAGTTTATTTGACCGTCAACGCTTGATGGAGAGGTGTCAACAAGGAGTGTGACCGTTATTGTATTATTCTCCGATGAGTCCGCTCCGCTTCCCGGAAGCGTGATGTTTATTTCCTGACCGACCTCGACGCACGCGTGGTCTGTCTGAACACTTGACGACGACGGGCAGCTCGTGCTGTAATCTATTGTCTTTTCATGAGTCCCCGTTTTCACCGCCGTGACATTTTCCACCACGAATTCGTTCGGGACGATTATATGCGTCCTATTCACGTTATCCGTTCCGGGCAAGAGCTTTATCGTGTAAGTGAGCGTTTGATTCGCAACGTTCGTGTCAACATAATGTGGTGAGACCTCGGCGGTTGCGTGAAGATTCGCAATTTCCGTGTTTCCGGAGAACATTGGAAACGACCCGTTTATCAAATCACTAGAGTTGTCAGTCGTTATGCTGGTATTTGATGTTAAGTTGACTCCAAACGTGACACCTGTCGTCGCGCTTGGCGTGATGTTCATCTTAACCGTAATGTTCTCGGGCGTCGTGTTCACAACGAAACCGTTGTTGATATGAACAAGAACCGTGTCATTTTCGGAGCTCACGTTTTCAAGCGATTCACTCCCAATGACGTTTGTTCCGTTGTAGAGAAGTATCTCGCTTATGTTCCCGTATGTTCCGTTCAAGACGCTTCCCGTTATCGTGAAGTTTATGCTCGTGATGTTCACGGAGCTCTCGTTGGTGGAAAGGTTCAGAGCCATCACATCGAAGAGCGTTGATGAATTGTAATTCCTGTTCACGATCGGTTGTGCGGAACCAGTTGAGCTCACGTTCAGCGTAGTGCCAAACGCAAGTGGCAGTGCGCATAAGAGCAAAAATATGAAATAGATTTTCTTATTCATACCCATCCCCTCAAATTATTTATTTCAATTTTATTTAAATCCTTTAAATATCTTCGTCCGAGAGGAGCTCCTTGTATCTCCTCTTCCCCCAGCGCCGTATGCCGCGCGGGGACAGATAGACGAGGTAATCGTAAATCTTCTTTCCGCCGAAAATCTCCGGTATCATGACGAAATCGGTCCCCATTGCGTAAAGCTTCAGGGCATCGTCCTTGTTTCTTGCAAAGAATATCATCGTCGCTTTCTTGTTCATTCTCCTTGTGCGTTGTAGGAGAAGCGCGTTGTACTCAAAGCGAGACACAGTCGAGATTATTATTCTCGCTTTCCGCAAGTTAACGCGTTCAAGGACTTCCGGACTGTTCATGTCGCCATAAACCGCAAAGTACTTCCTGCTTATGAGTTTCTTTATCTTCCAGGAGTCGATATCAACGATTATGAATTTCTTTTTCGTGTTGCGAAGGCTCTTTGCTATCTTCATTCCGATTTGATGAGCTCCGAAAATTACTATGTGGTTCTTTATACGCTTCGGCGCATTGTCGAGCTTCTCATCGTTGAACTTGTCGAGCGGTTTTATGAGACCTGAGACAAGTTCGTAAAGGCGCTCCGAGTAACGCATCACGTATGTGCTTATGAGCATTGAAAGAACAACGGCTATGGAAACCGACGTCACGAAGTCCTTCGTGAAGAAGCCGTACGAGTATCCCGATTGCGCTATTATGAGGGAGAATATGGAAAGCTGCGCCATGAGCGCCCCCGTCATGAACGATGTCCTGTTTCCGTACTTGAAGAGTTTCATTTCAATGAAAACGACCACGAACTTGACGACCATCCCGAGAAACAGAAGCATGGCAACAAATTCGAGCATCCTGGTCGTTGGCATCTCAAAAATCGTCCCTATGGAGAAAAAGAACAGGACTATGAAGAAGTCCCGCAACGACTTTATTTCGCTTGAAATCTCATACGACAGCACAGATGAGCTAAGGAAGAAGCCAGCGAGGTACGCACCGAGCGCCGAGTTCAGTCCAAGGTAGTTTGCAAACCATCCGAAGAAGAAAACCATGGACACAGTTGAGAGCAAAAGGAGCTCGCGCGATTTCGATATGGAATCGAGAAGCCTTATGATGAGTTTGGAAAGCAAATATGTTGTGATTATGAAAACGGCCGCCTTCGCGATAGGTGTGTAAACACTCGCTTGAATGGACTTCATGAAAGAGAGAATTATTATGGACACTATGTCCTGTATTATAAGGCACATTATGGCTATCTTCCCATGGGCCGAATTCATCGCCCCCGTCTCGTTGAGGAATTTCGCAACTATGGTCGTGCTCGAGAAGGAAACGAGTATGCCTATGAATATGGACGTCTTGTAATCGAAGTAGAGCCTGCTCAAAGCATAAGAAATTAGAAATACAAACGCTATTTGTATCATCGATATGGCAAGGCTTTTCGGGCCGCTTTTCTTGACGCGGTGTATGTCAAGCTCCAGCCCGACGACAAACAGAAGGAACGTGACTCCTATTTGAGACATGAGGTTTATTATTCCAGGGTCCTTGATTATGCCAAGCACAGGGCCGGCAAGTATTCCAGCTATTATATATCCAAAAATCGGCGATTGATTTAGCTTGTAAAATATTATGGCAAGAAAGGTCGACAGAATTATGACAATTCCAACAAAAAACACCGGATCCATAAGATAATATTGTCACAATTTATTTATTTTTATATGCCCCCGGCGGGATTCGAACCCGCGACCCCCTGCTATCTCCTCCTCATCGCCGAAGCTCAGATCACCTCCTTAGGAGGCAGGTGCTCTATCCAAGCTGAGCTACGAGGGCTTACTTCAACACATAATGTCTGAAAACTTCAAAAACTATGAGCACCAGCAGCAGCGTGCATGCCCCAACTATTATGATTACATAGCTTTTATACGAACAATTTTTCTGGCCGACGTAGTTTTCAAGCGCGTTCAATTGCGGGCGCATTCCTGAAAGTATTTTGTACGCTTCGTAGTACTTCCCCGAATCTATGTAGCTCTTTGCGACCCAGAGTTTCTCAATGACTATGTTGGTCAGACCCACCATTCCATTTGCAGTTGCGTTTGGGTCTCTTGATATTCTCTCCTTTATGTATTTAACTTTTTTGATGTCGTCCGAAAACGTTTCGTTTATCATGATTTTGTCGCCGTCGTTTGGAAGCACCCTAAGCTTCACTTTCACGGGATTTGAATCGGTAGCGTAAATCGTCAGATATCCGTCACCAACGTTCGGCTCGGTTGATATGTACGTGACCGTGAATTTGGCGGCGCCGTTTATGGAAACGCTCTTTGGCTCCACAACATATCTTCCGCTCGTCCAGACGGAGCACTTCCCACTTCCGCCAACGTAAACGGTGAATGTGACGTTTCCACCACGCACAACCGACAGGCTGCTTGGGTACGTGAGTATGACGTTTGAAAATGCGACTGATGAAACGAGCACAATTGAGATCAAAAATATTTTCGAGTTCATGACATCACGAAAAGACGTGTATCTTTCCCTTGATTATTCCAGGGAGAAGGCGCTTCCCGACATCGCTATTCTTGCTAACCTTTATCGTCCCAGTGCGGCCGACCGTTGCTGAAAACACGTACTCATCACCGGAGTAGAAGTTAACGTTCTTTCCCTTCATTGAGCTCCCAAACGTGAAAATTATGCTGTTTCCCTTCTCACTCACGCTGAAATTCACGCGGTTTCCGAACGCCGGAACTTTCGGCTCGACGTCTATGGACACACCAAGCTTCTTTTCTATCTTCTGTATCATCTTTCCCTTCTTCCCTATGACCTTTGGTATCTTTGAATTAGAAACGCGCACGAGAACCTTTCCATCGTTGATGAACGTTACTTCGGCGTCTCTGTCGAACTTCTTGATGACATCGTAAATCTTTTCCTTCGCGAGCTTCTGCAACGACGTCTCCTCTCTTTTAACGGGAATGACGACATTTTCCTCGCCGTACGTGTAAATCTCGTACTCGAGCTCACCACTTTCAAAATCGCGAACTTCAACGAGCGGGCGCGCCAGATCGCTCTCATTCATCCCCGTTGGCGTGCGCACCACGAGGTTGAGCGTGTACACCTTCTTGACTTCTCCGTCCTTTATGAATATTATCGTGTCTATGACGTGCGGTATGACACCGAGCTCAACCCGACCCATAAACCGTTGTATGGCGTCTATGGGTTCCGTTGCGTGGACGACGCCCACCATCCCTATGCCCGCGAGCCGCATGTCCGAGAAAACGCGGAAATGGTCTGTCTTCCGAACCTCGTCGAATATCGTGTAATCCGGGCGGACAAGCAGAAGAACGTCTGCCGTCTTCTCGAAGCTCCCATCGAGCGGGGCGTACTGCGTTATCTCCTTTCCGACCTGCAAGTCGCGCGGCGACTCCATCGTCTTGACTATCTTTCCCTTGCTCCTGTAAAACTCGGCAAGCGAAGACGCAAACGTGCTCTTTCCTGAGCCGGGTGGACCTGCTATCAATATTCCCTCAGCTCGCTCATCAAGACGCTCCTTCAACTTCTTTGAAAGCTTGTAATCGTCCAAGCTGACTTTCGTTATGGGACGCACTATGGTTATTTCGACGCCGTCTGAAAACGGGGGTTTCGCTATGAGTATGCGCATGTTTCCAAGTTGTATGACGGACACGCCGTGCGAGCCGAATTCGAAAAATCCTGAGCTTTCGTACCTTGCCGCCGTGTTTATCTCGGACACTATTTCTTCAAGCTCATCCTTTTTCATCGGCGAGTTTCTCACTTTCACGAGCTCGAATTTCCCGGGCCGTCCGCGCTTTGCCATTGGCGGCACGCCCTCTTTCAAATGAAGGCTCATCGTGTCATCCGTGAGAAGAGATTTTATCTTCTTCAACGAGACCTTCTTGTAAGATTCAAAATACTTTGTCTCAATACCCTCCGCCTCGGCAGCGAGCTTCTGAACGTAATCGCACGTGTACAAGACCGCCTTTGACATTTTGGCAATGTCGATTATGAGAGAATCGATGCGCCCCGACTTAGCAAGCTTTATCTCATCGAGCGTCTGCTTGCGTCCGACCTTTGTTATTTTTATTACGCCCTTTTTCTCGAACTCACGGAGCTTTTTTATTTCCTCGAGTCCGCGAAACCCTATGTCGCGCCCGTGAGATGCCTGGGCCTGGAGCTCACTCGTGACAAATTCGGGTATGACTATCGTCGCGTCCTTGAGCTCATTTATCTTGCTCGTGAGTATTCCGTTTATTATGACAGATGTGTCTGGCACTATTTTCATAAATGATTATTGCGGCAAATCATTTTAAACCATTGCTCCAAATGAAATTATGAAAATAGACAGAATCGACGGAAGCCTGTTCACGTTCGTCCCGAACAAGAAAACCCCGGTGTACAACTGGTTCTACTACAAGGAGGGATTCTCGCGCGAGCTCGTCATCGACATAATCAAGAAAGAGCATCCGAAGAGCGTGCTCGACCCCTTTTGCGGAAGCGGAACAACTCTTTTGGCAGCGAAGGAAATGAACGTGAGCTCGTACGGGTTTGACGTCACGCCCATAGCGGTTTTCGTCTCGAGAACGAAGACGAGGAATTACGACCGTCCGGAGCTCGAGAAATATTACAAACAGATCTTCTCCCAGAAGTTCGTAAAGCTCCCGATAAGAAAGGACGTGAAAAAATGGTTCTCAAAGTACACTCTCGAAGACGTTGAATTCTTCAAGAGCGTCATAAAATCAATACCCGGAAAGTACGGGGACTTCTTCAAGCTCGGACTGATGAACGCGGCAATGAAATGCAGCTACGTTTACAAGGACGGGAATGCGCTCAAGGTCAGAAAAAAGAACGTGCCACCACTTCGCATAATGTTCAAGAGAATCGCGCGGCGGATGATAAAGGAGATTATGAACGGTCCCGAGCCGTTTGTGGATTTCGGAGACGCGAGAAACCTGAACGTCGAGAACGTTGACCTGATAATTACCTCACCACCGTATCTGAACAAGATAGAGTACAAAAACGTTTACAGGATAGAAAACAAGCTTTTCTTCTCTCTTTCACCGCGGCCGCCAATAAGGTCGTACTTCGGATTGAGGGAAGAGGAGAAGTTTGAAGTCGAGAACATAATAGGTGATTACGACCCGAACGTTCTCGCGTACTTTGACGACATATACAAGTCGCTGAAAGAAATGCACCGCGTTCTGAACGAAGGTGGAAAGGCATACATAATCATCGGAGACGGGGTTTCTGGGAGTAAAGTCATAGATGTTCTGAAAATCACGCGGGAGCTCGCCGAAGACGTCGGATTCACGGCGGAGCATCTCTACGTAGGAAATGAGCGTACAGCGACAACACCAACGAGAAGAAAAATAGGCGTGCTTCGAGAGGGCATGCTCGTCTTCAAAAAGTGAATTCTTCTTCACTGCCATCGAAATCCTTTATCAAGACCTTGTGCGCAGCGAGCTCCTTCTTTCCGACAAAGCAAATCTTGCTTATCCCAACGGATTTGGCGTACTGAATGCTTTTGCTTGTGCTGCCCTTTATCGAAATGTCGACGTTGTACTTCTCACGGAGGCGCTCGGCGACGTCGATCACATCCTTCTTATCCACACCGACGGGTATCAGGAGTATGTCCTTCTTCGTCTTCTTGCCGTGAGACAGTATATCGTTTATCCGTTCTATGCCAAGGCTTCCACCGACAGCCGGAATGTTTTGGCCGAGGAATATTCCGATGAGATTATCGTAGCGGCCACCACCGGATATCGACCCGACGTCCGAACCCGGAACGACTGCTTCGAAAACCGTCCCCGTGTAATAGTCCAGCCCACGGACAACTGAGAGGTCGATCTTGTACCGCACGTTCATTTTTTTCAAATAATCCACGAGTGTGTTCACCTCATTCATCGTGGCATCGCTCAGCGGCATCTCATCAATTTTCTTCGAGAGAAAGTCAAGTATTTTATCCGCGTCGAGCCCTGCCTTGGCAAGTTCTTCGCTCACGCCATCCGCGCCTATCTTGTCCATTTTGTCTATCGCGCGGAGAGCAAGAAAGACCTTCTCATCTGGGACGCCGCACGACTTCAAAATCTCGTCTGAAACCTTTCTGTTGTTGACACGAATCACAAAGTCGTCGAGACCGATTTTTCTTAGTGACTTATCTATGACGTTTATTATCTCAGCATCCGAGTACACGTCCTTTGAGCCAACTGTGTCAATGTCGCACTGCCAAAACTCCCGGTATCTCCCGTGCTGCGGGTTGTCGTAGCGCCACACGCGCCCTATTTGATACCGTTTGAACGGAAGCGGAAGGCGCTTTTTCTTTGCCACGAATCTTGCAAGCGGGACTGTGAGATCGTATCTGAGCGCGACATCGCGGCCACCGAGATCCTTGAACCTCCATATGAGCTTCTCGTCCTCGCCGTACTTCCCCATGAGTATTTCAGCGCGCTCTATTGAGGGTGTCTCGAGCGGGTCGAAACCATATCGTTCGAAAACGGATTTAGCGCGCTCAATTATTTTTTCGCGCACTATCATGTCGCTTGGCTCAAAATCTCTCATTCCGCGCAATGGATTGAAATTCATCAGATTCACCAATAAGTATTTTTCCGCGCAACTTAAAAAAGTTGAAACGTCATTTATTTATTTCACCGAGGCAATTATAATTATGAATATAATATTGAGTCGAAAGGGATTCGATTCAGAATATGGTGGATTTCCAAGTCCAATTCTTCCTAATGGAAAATTAATATCATTACCAATTCCATCCCATAATGATAAAATAAAATATATTGAGTTAAAAGTAGATGGATTTACC
>WALA01000020.1 GCA_015523085.1 Candidatus Aenigmatarchaeota archaeon | reverse complement strand
TCCGAACTCGTCAACAAGAAATGCTCAAACAAGCTTCGCTCGGACGTCCCCATACTTCCGGCGGAGTTCGTAGACCCGGAGGTTGGAACGGGAGTCGTGATGAGCGTTCCGGCCCACGCACCGTACGACTATATAGCGCTCAAAGATCTTGGAATCGACATAAAGCCGATATCGCTCATAAAAGTCGATGGATTCGGTAACTTTCCGGCCGTAGAAATAGTCGAGAGAATGGGAATAAAGAATCAAAAGGACTCCGAGAAGCTCGAGCAGGCAACGAAGGAAATTTACAAGAAGGAATTCCACACGGGTGTTCTCAAGGACATAACGGGAAAGTACAAGGGAATGAAGGTCAGCGAGGCGAAGGAGCTCATTGCGAACGATTTCCGAAACGAAGGCCTTCTCGTCGACTTTTGGGAGCTCCCTGAGGAAGTGATATGCAGATGCCTCACGAGAACGCACGTGAAAATCGTGGACGACCAATGGTTCTTGAAGTACTCCGATCCGAATTGGAAGAAGCGCGCGCACGAGGCGCTTGCACGCATGTCCCTCTACCCGGAAATCGTTAGGAAGCAATTCGATTACGTCATAGATTGGTTGAACGACTGGGCGTGCACACGCGAGTTCGGTCTCGGAACACCGCTCCCGTGGGACAAGAAATGGGTCATAGAATCATTGAGCGACTCGACGATATACATGTCGATGTACACGATTTGGCACATTTTGAAAGACGTTCCCGAAGAGCTCATTGACGATGATTTGTTCGACTACGTCTTCCTCGGCAAGGGCGACAAGAAAAAGCTCGTTGAGCGCGGCATAGACGAGCGCACTCTTGATAAAATGAGAAATGAGTTCGACTATTGGTATCCATTCGACCTCAGAAACTCGGGGAAGGACTTGATACAGAATCACCTCGCCTTCTGCCTGTTCAACCACGTGGCGATCTTCCCAGAGGACAAGTGGCCACGCGCATTTGGATTGAACGGCCACATAATGGTCAATGGGGAGAAGATGTCAAAGTCCAAGGGGAACTTCAAGACAATCCGCGACATGGTGAAGGAGTTCGGAGTGTCGCCGCTTCGCTTGAGCATCGCGCTTTCTGGTGAGGGCATAGACGACGCGAACTTCGACACGGAGCTCACAAAGTCGCTCACGGCAAGGATTGAAAACCTCCTGAGCTTTTTGATGTCTGAGCACGAGACGGACAGTGAATGGAAAGTTCAGGACGAGTGGTTTGACGCGAAGATTGACAACACCGTGGCAGACGTTGAGAGCGCGATGGAAGATATGATGTTCAAGACGGCCGCATCGAAGTGTTTCTTCGACCTTCAGAACGATTTGAAATTCTACTTGAAGTGGCGCGGCACGCCAAACGACCGTGTCCTCAGGAAGTACATCGAGGTGCAGACGAAATTGCTCTATCCGTTCATACCGCACGTGTCGGCGGAGGTCATGGAAAAGTTATCGCTGGACGATAAGTGGCCAAGCACAAAGCACGTCGAAATTCCAAAGTACAAAAGGTACATAGAAACAGTCGTGAACGACTTGAAGAGCGTGAAGAAGCTGGCGAAAGGAGAGCGTGCAAAGATATTCGTCGCGGAAAACTGGAAGTTCGAAGTCATCGGAAAAGATTTCGCCGAGGCGAAATCCATCATAGAAAAGCACGTCGATAAATCGATGATTGGAAAAATGCTCAAGATGTACAAAAACGGATTCGACATTCCAAAGAGCGAGCAGATGAAAGTTTTAAAAGATTCCAAGGACTTTATTGAAAAGGAAACCGGGCTGAGCGTCGAGATTCTGGACGCCGACGAAAGCGATGACGAAAAGGCGCGGGCGTCGACTCCAAAGAAGCCTGGAATTTTGTTGTGGTGATAAGCATGGAGAAAGGAGACTGCGTGAAAATAAATTA
This sequence comes from Candidatus Aenigmatarchaeota archaeon, assembly GCA_015523085.1. GTDB lineage: Archaea > Aenigmatarchaeota > Aenigmatarchaeia > GW2011-AR5 > WALA01 > WALA01. Next base: position 5,447 of record WALA01000020.1, on the reverse strand, counting down.
CATCGGACGCATAAAGGGAACGGGCGAGATTTTCGACCTGACGTATGAAGACGTCGCGAAAAAGGAGGGGATATACAACCCGAAGATAAAATACGGCCCCGTGACTATAATACTCGGAAGCGGCATGGTCCTCAAAGGCCTCGACGACGCGCTCTTGAAGATGAACGTCGGTGAGAAAAAGGTGATTGAGCTCAGCCCGAAGGAAGCGTTCGGCGAGCGGGACCCGAGGCTCGTGAAAACCATACCGGAGTCCGAATTGAAGAAGAACGGCTTTGTTCCGCGTCCAGGTCTCATAGTTGACTTTTCCGGCCTCAAGGGGCGCATACAATCCGTCTCTTCCGGACGCGTGAGAATCGACTTCAACAACCCGATGGCGGGGAAGGACGTCGTGTACGAGGTTGAAATAATTGGAAAGATAGACGACAAGAAGGAGAAGATACGTTCCGTCCTCGAATTCTTCGGTGCGTACAATTACGACAGCAGCATAGAGATAGATGCGGAGAAGAACGAGATAAGGCACAAGAACGCCATACCGGAAAACATAAAGAAGGCCGTGTGGAACATAATCAAGGACTCGGGAATTGCAGATGATGTAAAATTCGTCCACGAATTCCAAAAAGGCTCTCAGTAAAGTTTTAAATATTTTGGCAATTTATCGTAATTGATAAAGTATAAAATAGTGGTGGTAAAATGCTGGATAAAAGCAAAAAGAAGAAATCTTCCATAGACGACGACCTTGAGAAGCTTCTCGAAACGAAAAAAGCCGTTATAAAGGTAGTCGGAACGGGCGGCTCCGGAAATAATACTATAACGAGATTAATGCAAGTAGGCATCGTTGGCGTGGAAACGATAGCCATGAACACGGATGCTCAAGACCTCCTCTACGCCGATGCGGACTCGAAGGTCCTTCTTGGTAAGGAAATAACATCCGGCCTCGGTGCAGGTTCGGACCCGAAAATCGGCGAGGAAGCGGCCAAGGAAAGCAAGAATGAAATCAAGAAAGTTCTCACGGGAGCCGACATGGTGTTCATATCGTGCGGCCTCGGTGGCGGAACGGGAACGGGATCCGCGCCGGTAATCGCGGACATCGCGAAGAAGATGGGAGCTCTCACAGTTGCCATAGTCACATTCCCATTCTCAATGGAAGGAAAGCAGAGAATGAAAAACGCACTCGAGGGTTTGAGCAAGCTCGAAAAAATCGTGGACACGCTCATAGTCATACCAAACGACAAGCTCCTTGAAGTCGTGCCCGACGTTTCATTGACGACCGCGTTCAAGGTTGCGGATGAAATACTCGTCAATGCGGTGAAGGGAATAGCGGAGCTCGTCACGAAACCGGGACTCGTGAACCTCGACTTCGCCGACGTGAAGGCCGTCATGACAAACGGTGGCCTCGCGATGATAGGCCTAGGAGAGTCCGACACGGAAAACCGGGCAACGGAGGCGGCTGAAAAAGCGCTCAACAACCCAATGCTCGACATAGACATAGAAGGAGCGGACGGAGCTCTCATAAACATAACGGGAGGTCCGGGAATAACCATAAAGGAATGCCAGGAAATCGTCGAGCGCGTGACGGAGCGTCTCAACGAAAACGCAAAGGTCATATGGGGAGCTCAGATTGAAAAGGGACTTGGCGACGCGATTCGTGCAATGGTCATAATCACGGGCATAAAATCGCCGGTCGACGTTTCAGAGGGCGACCAGAAGAAGGAGCGCAAGAAGGAAATCGAAAAGATTCTCGGAATCGATTTTCTTGACTGAGTGATTGCCATGGATTTTCGACGGTTTGTGCGTCAGTGCGAAAGAGTTCTCAAAATAGCCACGAAGCCAAGCAAAGAGGAGTACATGACTAGCTTGAAGGTCATAACGCTCGCGATAACCCTCATTGGGTCGATCGGATTTTTGATTTATATATTTATGCACTACGTATTAACTTTAATCGGTGTTTGAAATGATAATAACTGTCAGAACCACGACTGGACGCGAGAACATTGTCATAGACGGATTGGAGAAGAGGATAAAATCAAAAGGGCTCAACATAAAATCCGTCTTCCACCCGGAGGAGATACGCGGCTACATATTCATAGAGGCGGACAGCATAGACGACATAGAGGAAGCCATACGTGGCATACCGCACGTCCGCGGAATAATCCCGAAGGAAGTCAAGTTCTCGGATGTTGAAAGGTTTCTCGTTCCGGAGAAGCAGGAGGTCAAAGTCGAGGAGTCCGACATAGTCGAGATAATAGGCGGCCCGTTCAAGGGCGAAAAGGCGAAGGTCAAGCGCGTCGATGAAGGAAAGAATGAAATCACGGTAGAGCTCCTCGAAGCCGCAATACCAATTCCTGTGACGATTTCTGTGAATTCCGTGAGAATAGTTGAAAAAGCTCATTAGGTGATCATATGGCAAAGAAAACCGTTAAAGCACTTGTTGAAGGTGGAAAGGCATCTGCTGCTCCTCCTCTTGGCCCCGCGCTGGGTCAGTTAAAGGTGAACATAGGAAAGGTCATCGAGGAAATAAACAAGAAGACGAAGGACTTTTCCGGAATGCAGGTTCCCGTTGAAATAGTCGTCGACACGGACACGAAGGAATTCGAAATTTCCGTTGGGACACCGCCGACATCCTCGTTGATAAAGAAGGAGCTCGGCGCGAAGAAGATGGGACCGGACCAAAACCTCAACCTCACGTTCGACCAAGTTCTGAAAATCGCAAAGGCGAAGAGCGGGGACCTCTTTGGCGACATGAAAGCAAAGGTGAAACAAGTTCTCGGAACGTGCGTTTCCGCCGGCGTCAAGGTTGACGGTCGCGACCCAAGGGAAGTCCAGCGCGACATAGACGAAGGAAAGATAAGCGTGTGAGCACTGAAAGGTTTAAATACTTTTGCTTCTTTATAACTTTAGGGTAGTTATTATGTTAGGAAAATATGAACTTGCTGTTTTGGGTCTCGACATAATCTTGCTTTTGCTCGTTGCATTCGGAGCTCTGAACTTCATAACGTTCGCCATAATCATAGCCATAATGGCGACGGTCATATTCATACAGAAGGTGGAGCTCACGGACCAGGTCAACGAGCTCAAGGAGAAATACGAATCGCTCTCAAAGATTTTCTTCAGTCGCATGGACGACATCTCAAAGGACCTTGTTGGCATAAAAGTTGAAATCAACAGAAAGCTTCTCGAAATAGGCAACAAGCTTTCGTACAAATTCACGGAGGAGACGGAGAGCCGCGAGTCATCAACGCGCGACCTGATGTCAAAAATCATAGACGTTGAAAACAAGGTGTCATCACTGTCAAAGGACTTGAAGTCGGAGCTCGAGGCGCAGAAGATTCGCATAAAGAGAATCGAGTTTGAGCTCGGTCTGACTGAAGACGAGCACATCGGCGAGTAAAGGTTTTTAAATCTTTGCACATAATAAAATAAGACCCGAAGACTGCTTCGGCAGGAGGGATTCAAGATGGACATAAAATCTGCTATCAAGGAACTTAGGAATTCTAAAAAACGTAATTTTAGCCAGACATTCGACTTGATAATAAACCTGAAAAACATAGACCTCAAACGCCCCGAGAACAGGATAACGAAGCAAATCGTCCTTCCGCACGGAAAGGGGAAGGAGGTCAAAGTTGGCATATTCTCCGACAATTTAAGCGGCGACAACGTCATCACGTCGGACGACCTCAAGAAGCTCGCGAAGAGCAAGAAGGACGCGAAGAAGCTCGTCCGCGATTATGACTTTTTCATAGCCGAAGCACCTATGATGCTCACGGTCGGTAAGGTCCTCGGACGCTACTTGGGTCCGCTTGGAAAAATGCCAAAGCCGTTTCCACCAGGAGCCAAGATTGAAAAAATACTCGAGGACTTGAAGAAGACCGTTCAAGTGAAGGTCAAAGACAGCCCAAATATTCAATGCCCGGTTGGGTCCGAGAGCATGAAGGACGAGGAAATCGAGGAGAACATAAGGCACCTGTTTGACCAGGTCGTGTCATTCCTTCCGAAAAAGAGAGCTCAGGTAAAGGACGTGAGATTGAAGCTCACGATGTCAAAGCCGATAAAAATTGAGATAAAGTGATACGCATGTTCAGGAAACAAAAGGAAGAAGAAGTTGAGAGGATAAAAAACCTCGTGGAGAAGTACCCGATAATAGGCATAGTTGACATTAACAAGCTTCCGGCGTATCCAATGCAGAAAATCAAGGACGGATTGCGCGGGAAGGCGGTCATAAAAGTCGCAAAGAAGACGCTTATGAGACTTGCGCTTGAAAAGTCATCGAAGGATCTCAAGGCGCTTTTGGAGAAGGATGCCATACAGCCGGCCTTGATATTCACCGAAATGAATCCGTTCAAGCTCGTTAAGTACTTGAATGAAAACAAATCATCCGCCCCGGCAAAGGCGGGGGACATAGCGCAGAACGACATAACCGTCAGCGCTGGCGTAACCGAGTTCCCACCAGGACCGGCGATATCCGCATTCAAGAAAGTCGGACTCAAGACGAGTGTTGAAGGCGGAAAGATAAAAATCGTCGAGGACAAGGTTGTATGCAAGGCGGGAGAGCGCATAACGGAAGACCTTGCGCAGATATTTTCAATGCTCAAAATGGAGCCGATGAAAATCGGTCTCAACGTAGTCGCGATATGGGAAAATGGAATCGTGTACGACAGGTCTGTGCTCGAGATAAACGAAGAGGAGTACATGAACAAGCTCGTAACGGCAGCGACAAACGCGTTCAACCTGTCTGTTGAAATCGCGTATCCGACGAAAGACAACATAGAGACGCTTGTGCTGAAAGCGTTTGTGAACGCACGCGGTCTCGCCATCGAAGCGGCGCTACCAGAAAAGGATGTCATAGAGGACATTTTGGCAAAGGCGGCTGCGCAGGCAAAAGCTTTAAAGGATACTACTGAAAAATAAATGTGAGGTGTTGAAATGGAGTATATATATGCGGCATTGTTATTGCATTCGGCAAAAAAGGAGATTAACGAAGAGAACGTGAAGAAAGTTTTGGAAGCAGCAGGCGTCCAGGCTGACGACGCAAGAATCAAGGCACTTGTGGCAGCTTTGGACGGAGTCAACATTGACGAAGCGGTAAGTAAGGCGGCCATGCCTGTGGCAGCGGCAGCACCTGCAGCAGCGGCGCCAGCAGCAGAGGAAAAGAAGGAAGAGAAGAAAGAAGACGAATCAAAGAAAGCTGAAGAGGCCGCAGCAGGTTTGGGAGCTCTCTTCGGTTAAACTTTTTAATTTTATTTTTTCTGTTTCTACTTTTTCAGAAATTTAAACATTTGCTTTAATTCTTATTTCATGAATGATAAAGAGATCAAAAAATGGATTCGAGAAAAGGCGGCGCACGAACCGGAAAAGTTTTACCCAACGGAAACGCTCAAGAAGATGGGATTCAAGAGGTACACGTGCAAGTTCTGCGGACGACACTTTTGGTCGACGACTCCACGCGACTA
>WALA01000019.1 GCA_015523085.1 Candidatus Aenigmatarchaeota archaeon | reverse complement strand
CACGAGCTTTCTTACGTACGTTCCGGCCTCGCAGCGCACGCGGAATTCAGCGACGCGCCCGCTCTTCGATAGGAGCTCGAATTCGTAGACCTTGCGTTTTCTCGGAGCGCGCTTCACAGCCGAGCGAACGGGCGGCACTTGCGTAATCGTCCCTGTGTACGCAGCCATGTGGGCGCGCAATGTTTTTTCATCAACGTCCTTGTGAAGGAACATTTTACCGACGTACTCCTTGTCACTTCCCGACATTATGTCAACGAGTTTTGTCGCCTTTCCTATGAAAATTGGGAGGACCCCGGTCACGTTTGGGTCGAGTGTCCCCACGTGGCCGGCCTTGCTTTTGAATAGCGCTCCTATGGTCTGTGCGACTGAGCGCGATGTCGGACCCTTCGGCTTGTCCAATATTATTATGCCGTCCATGAAATTAATCCTCGTGGAATGCTTAAAAACTCTACACATAAGTTAAATTATGGTGGTAACTTTTGAGACGATTCGGGACATACAGCGCTCGGAGAAGGAGAACAGGAATTTGATAAAGTTACCCGATGGAATATTCGAGGAAATTGCCGAGTACATCAGGCGGAAGGAATCGCGCAATGAGGACTTCCTTGAGCTCGAGAACGCGAAGAACATAATCAAGGACATAGTCGACAGGCGCGAGCATAAAATAGTCAACATGGCCGTAATGTACGTCCGCTCCGGTGTGATACCGCGAAATATGACAAAGGAGGAGGAGGAGTTCTTTGCGGCGCTTGTGAAAATAATCAAGGAGTTCCGCGATTCGTATTACACGTCGTTGATTTACGGAAAGCGCGAGAAAGAAGAGGTCGTGGCGGAAGAGCCGCCAAAAATCGAGATGGTTCAGATGACCGAAGATGTCCCCGAGTTCGTTTTCGGCGAGCGCGTGTACAATCTGAAAAAGGATGAAATCGCCTCGCTGCCAAAGGAACTTGAGGATTTTTTGGTCAAAAAGGGCGTGGCGAAAAGGATTTAAAGCATTTCAACAAATAGAAAAAAGATATTCGGGTGATTGTTATGAAGATTCCAAAAAAACAGATGAGGTATTGTCCGTACTGCAAGAAGCATACTCTTCATACTGTCGAAATAGCCAAAAAGAAGCCGAGGCGAAAGACAACGAAGAGTCAGCGCAGCTTCGAGAGAAAGTACAAGGGATACGGTTCCTTCCCCAAACCGAATCCTAAGGGTCGGGAGAAGCCGACGAGGAAGGTTGATTTGAGGTACAAATGCACCGTGTGTGGCAAATATCACACTGTCGGAGAAGGTTTCAGGATAAAGAAAGTTGAGCTCGTAAAGGTGTGATAGCATGAAAGTCGTCGTTACTGCGGTACCGGGTTGTGGAAAGACAACAGTCTTGAAATACCTTGAGAAGATAGCCAACAATGTGGAATTTGTCAATTTTGGCGACGTGATGTTCGAAATCTCCAAGCTCGGAGACCGCGATGAAATGCGTTCTCTTCCGGTTGAGAAGTATAGGAAGATACAGCTTGCCGCGGCGAAGAAGATCGGAAAGATGAAAGGAAACATAATCATAGACACTCACTGCACAATCAAGAAACCAGAGGGCTACTATCCCGGACTTCCTGAGGACATTGTGCGCGCCCTCTCGCCAGACGTCATAGTTCTCATTGAAAAGAATCCGCAGGACATATTGAAGCAGAGGAAGAAGGACAAGAGCCGCAAGCGCGATTCCGAAACGCTCGGTGAGATAGAGCTCCAGCAGCAGATGAACAGGATGTTCGCGGCGGCGTACGCCACGATTTCAAAGGCGACCGTGAAGATAATAAGCCTGAGGTACAAAGAACGAAAAGCGTTCCAGCACGCGATAGACGCGTCCAAGAAACTTGCGGAGCTCTTCAAAGGTGATTAAAATAATTGTTATTGACGCGATTTTGAATCCGCTTCTCGGTCTTCCAGACTGGCTCTCGATTCTCATATTCGCCACATTCATAATAATTCTCACAAATCTCATTTACAAGTTCACGCTCGACCAGAAGAAAGTCGCTGAGATGAAATCAAGGATGAAGGAGCTCCAGAAGAAGATAAAGGAAGCTCCGAACGAGGAGAAGATGAAGCACTTCTCGGAAATGAACGACATAAACTCGAAGTACATGAAGATGACGATGAAGCCGATGCTCATAACCATGATAGTCGTTCTTCTCTTCATACCATGGCTGAGCCACAACTACGGCGACATAGTGCTCAAAACCAATGGAACAATCATCGTCGCCGGGCAGAACATGAGCTACACGGTCGGAGATGGTTACTTACTCATAGGCGGAAAGAACCTAACGAATGGTCAAATGCTCAAGGTTGGTGACAAGGAGTTTCAAGTCGTTCTAGGAAAAAAGAAGAAATTGTCACGGGTTGTCGTTTACTCGCCTGTGCCGCTGCCTATAACGGGGAAGAGTTGGGGCTGGCTGGCGTACTATTTTGTGATATCGATACCGCTTTCCATAGGGCTTAGGAAGATCATGAAGGTCAACCTTTAGTTTTGCGGGCGTTTGGTTTTGTGGACGCGCATGTGCAACGACAGCGCGCGCTTTGAATTGAATTCTTTTCCACATATTTTGCACTTGTACGTTTTTTTGAATGCGCCTGATTGCCTCAATTTCTTGTAAACGTAGCTCATTGGGTTCTTTATGCCCTCACATCCCTCCTTCGGGCAGATTCCTATGCTTCCGTAGAACAAATCGTTTGAGCAGTTCGGCGGGTTGAGTTTTCCCTGATTCATATGCCAGCGTATCTGAGTGTGTATCTCACGTGAGCTCAGCGGCTTCGCGTTTTTCTTGTTCCACTCTTCGAGCCTCTTTTCAATTTCGTCCCACTCCCAATTGCACGAGCGCAGGAATGTTATGAGCGTGAACAGCGAGCGCTTGCGTCCGTCCTTCAGCCCGGCGAGTATGTTTTTTATGCACGGTGGGAAGAACTCCTCGCCTATGCGGCGGGCGTATGAGAATTTTTTTGGCGCGCTTTTGACAACAACCTTTTCTTCCTTTTTGTTCCTTCTCGCCCAGTCGAGAGCGTCCACGACAAGGTCCGTCACGTTGTCTCCGAACTTGAAGAAACTCTCGGTGACTTTGACGTTCTCCATAATCGCCTCTTTCGGGTCGAAATCTTCTATGTGTGATTGCCTTATCGGGAGGGACACGAGCCACGACTTGTGGTTGAGGGAATAAGGAGCTCGGAAAAGGTGGCGCTCTCCCCAGTCCTTTTCAACGTCGACAAATTGATACGGGTCGAGCTCCTCGACATCCGTTGCAAGATTTTTCATTCCGACCTTTTTGATCAGGGCGCGCATGAGGTCGTCCTTTATGCGCTCCCGGATGAACGATGATAACGCCCTTGGGAGCTCCGGGTACATGTCCTTCGTTTTCTTGAAGTTTATTTCCTCTGGGAAGTCCTCGAATGGTATAGATAAGTGGAAGCCGCGCCGACCGGAAAATTTGACGCCGACGTTTTTTATTCCGTACGATTTCAAGAATTTGAGTATTTGGAGCGCGGTTATCTTCGACTCTTCGAGCGATAGGCGCGAGTCTATGTCAAGTATGAAGTCCCATCCTATGCGCTCCTTCATAACCATGGGGTTCTTCCAGTGCTCGACAGAGTAGTGGAATGTCACGACTCCGTTCTTCACGGCCTCGACTATGTCCATTGGGTATTGGAGGATATTCGGCCTTTTTATGTAAGAGCCGTCGTCGCGCGAGCCCACGACTTCCCTGTGCTGTGACCACTTGAAAATCTCGCTCTTTATGTCGTCGCGAGAATAGTACTCGAATATCGCTCGGCGATTCTCTCTTACAACTGGAAGCTCCATGAATTAAGTTTCTGGAAAAGAATTAAAAATTAATTTCACATAAAAAAGTAATGAAGGAAAAATACGTCATATGTCAGAAAGGCGAAAAGTCGACGCAGATTTATGAGCTCGGCGACGGGGTTTACGTTGTCACGGTTGACAACGCGCAGATAAACATAAAACCGGTTGAGAAAAATCAGATAAAGATACTACCGGACGACAAACTCGTCAAGAAAAACATATTTGATTATTTCAGGAGATGGATGGGGATGCGCCATGAAAAGCGGGAACATTGAACTGTCCATTAATTTGGTAAAGATCGGAGAATCCGATGGGTGGAATTATTTTATCGACAAAGACACAGGCCAATACTACGTTGGAATCGGAGACCACGCAGTCCCTTTTTGCTCGCTTCCGATTGAGAGATGCGCTAAGGAAGAAATTCTGTACCAAGGAGAAGTTGTGAAGAAGATATTATAAAATTAATTATTATACAAACTATTCAAAATATATAGTATATCTTTTTCTGGGTCAAAGAACTTCTCGAAGTCGCTTAGAAATTCACCTTCAATTTCTTTTCTGATTTCTCTGTTTCCAAGTAAATCGGATGGTGTTGGATTTTTTTCGAGAACTTTGTATAATCCCCAAAGATATATAT
>WALA01000018.1 GCA_015523085.1 Candidatus Aenigmatarchaeota archaeon | reverse complement strand
GATATAAAATCTCTCAAAATTCAGGGCGCGGAGAACATTGCAATCGAGTCGTTGAAGTACCTGCGTATGTTCTCAGAGCGCCACGGGTTCGGGAAGCCGTTCGTCCGCGAGTGCAGGGAGCTCCTCAAAATCCGCCCGACGGCCGTTGTTCTTAAAAACGTTCTCGATGTCGTAATGAAGAATCCGAGCCGAGAAACAATTGACCGAATGCTCGAAAAGCTCAAGAACGTCAAGCTCCGCATATTCCAAAACTTCATACGCGTCATAGACGACAAAAGTGTCATAATGACGCACTGCCACTCTTCTGACTTCACGCACTCACTCATATACGCTAAGAAGGCCGGCTACAACTTCACTGTCTACGTTACGGAGACGCGCCCGAAAAACCAGGGACTCATAACGGCAAGGGAGCTCTCGAGTGCCGGCATAAAGGTCAAGTTCATAGTGGATTCCGCTGCGAGGTTCTACATGGACGACGTTGACATGTTCATGGTCGGGACGGATGCGATGAGGCGAAACGGCTTCGTGAACAAGATAGGGACGCACATGATGGCGCTTGCCGCCGTGGACGCCGGGAAGCCGGTGTACGTCGTCGGTTCTCTGTTCAAGCTGGACAGAAGGCCGAGAATAAAAATAGAGATGCGCGATCCGTCCGAAGTCGTGAGCGCGAAATTCGACGTCCTCAACCCAGCGTTTGACATCACCCCATGGCGCTACGTTCACAGCGTGATAACGGACATGGGCGTCTTCAACCCAGATGAAATAGTTGAAAGATTAAATAGGGAATTGCCCATATAGTTATGAGTGATAGGCATGGCACAGACAATAATATTCGATTTTGAAAACTCCATTCTTGAAAAGGAGAACGTTGATGCGGAAAGCATAACCGACCTTGTGAAGAAGTACGGGCTCGATGTCGACGAGACGATGAAAAAGTTCATTTCGTACATGCACGGTGAGCTTGAGAGGAACGACTTCCTTTCGTCGCCTCACATGGAGGAGATTGAGCGCGCGTTTCTCGACGCCATAAAAATACGCGACGACGTAAAGGAAAGGATAAAATCGCTCTCAGAGACAAAAACTCTCGCTCTCTTTTCATCGCTCCCGAGCGAATGGTTCTGGTACATCGTGAAGAAAAACGACATAGAAAATTATTTTGACTACATAATTCTTTCAAACGCAGTCGGCGTCCAAAGAAAGTCGAAGGACGTCTCGAAGATTTTGCGCAGCGGAATACCGTCGGATGATTGCGTCTTCGTGAGCTCGGACGACGAAATGCGCAACTACGTTGATTACGATTTCGTTCATTACGATGAAAATTTCTGGGGGGATTGAGATGTATTTGAATCTTGGTTACGTGCCGAAGAGCACGGATGTCGTATGCGAGTTTTACGTAGAGCCGAAATGCGATTGGAAAAAGACGTTGAATCAGCTCCCGGCCGAGTCGTCCATAGGAACTTGGACGTCACTCACCACGATGAAGAAATCCGTGGAGCGCCTTGGCGCAAAGGTTTTCTACTACGACAAAAAGACACGACTTGTAAAAATCGCGTACCCAATAGACATATTCGAGCCGCATAGCATACCGCAGCTTCTCTCGGATGTCGCCGGGAACATATTCGGAATGAAAATCGTGAAGAACCTTCGACTGCTCGACATAAAATTCCCGAAGAGTTATGTGAAGTCGTTCTCCGGGCCGAAGTTCGGAATGGAGGGCGTCCGAAAAATCATCGGGACGAAAAAGCGCCCGCACGTTGGAACAATAGTCAAACCGAAGATAGGATTGAACCCAAAGGACACGGCGAAAGTTGCTTACAACGCCTGGGTTGGTGGCGTCGATTTCGTTAAGGACGATGAGAATCTCACGGACCAGAAATTCTGTCGCTTTGAGGACCGCGTCATACACGTTCTCGACGCTCTCGACAAGGCGGAGAGCGAGACCGGCGAGCGTAAGATGTACGCGCCGAACATAACCGCGCCGGCGGATGTCATGCTCAAGCGTGCCCAGTTCGTCAAGGACCACGGCGGAAACACGATAATGATAGACGTCATAACAGCTGGATTCTCCGCTGTCCAGTTCATACGCGACCAAGATCTTGGAATGGTCATACACGCGCACCGTGCCATGCACGCATCGTTTACGAGGAACAAGAAGCACGGCATAGCGATGTCTGTAATAGCGAAATTACTGCGACTTATAGGTGTTGACCAGCTCCACATAGGCACGGTTGTCGGAAAGCTCGAGGGCGGGAAGGATGAAGTGCTCGCGAACGAATACGAATGCGAGGACAGGTATTCCAAAGAGGCGCATGAGATGATGACGCAGAAATGGTACGGTCTCAAAAAGGTTTTCCCGGTGAGTTCGGGCGGCTTGTGCCCGTTGCACGTCCCGAAGCTCATGAACATACTCGGTAGCGACATAGTTATACAGGCGGGAGGTGGCATACACGGCCATCCCATGGGAACGAAAGCCGGTGCAATCGCAATGCGCCAGGCGGTTGATGCGACGCTGAACGGCATTCCTCTGAAGAAATACGCAAAGGACCATGTTGAGCTCGCAAAGGCCATTGAAAAGTGGGGTAGGGTTGTATGGAAATCAAAGAAAAGGTGAAAATCCCGGGTCTTGACACATCCGTTAAAACGCTTGTCATACTTGACAGGAAGGATGCGAACGCGCTCGGTGTGAACCCACTTGACAGGGTCGTTCTGTCGAAGGGGAGAAAGAAGATAACGTGCGTCGTCGACGTTGACGATGGAACGCTCGTGGACAGCGGCGAAATCGTTATCTCAAATGAAGTCGTGAAGGTTCTCAACGTGAAGGAAGGTGATGTCGTTGACGTTTCGCGGCGCGGTGAGCTCATTTCTAAAAAGTACATACGCAAGAAGATAGACGGTGGCGTGCTCAATTACAAGGAGTATTACGAAATAGTCAAGGACATAGTCCAGCGCAATCTCAACGACCTTGAGCTCACGTCTTTCATAGTTTCAATGTACATACGCGGCATGACAATTCAAGAATCGGCCGATCTCTCCATGGCGATGGTGAACGTTGGCGACAAGTTGTCGTTTGGAAAGCGCGTCGTTGACAAGCATTCCATAGGTGGCATACCCGGGGACAAAACGACAATACTCGTCGTGCCCATCATGACTTCGCTCGGGTACACGATGCCGAAGACGTCGTCACGTGCAATAACGGACCCAGCCGGAACGGCGGACCGCGAAGAAGTTATGTTCAACGTTGACTTGAAACTGAGCGAAATAAAGAAAGTCGTGAAAAAGACCGGTGGGTGCATGGCCTGGGGCGGCTCGCTTACGTTGAGCCCAGCGGATGACCTCATAATAAACATAGAGCGCCCGCTCAGAATAGATTCGGTGCTTCTTCCTTCCATACTCAGCAAGAAGAAAGCAGTCGGCTCAAAGTACGTTGTCATAGACATTCCGACGGGCCCGGAGGCCAAAGTCAAGAGCGTCCTCGAGGCTGCGGAGCTCTACTCGAAGTTCAAGCGCATCGGGCGGAAGATGGGAATGGACATAGTCGGCGCGTCAACATTTGCTTACCAGCCGCTCGGACATGCAGTCGGCCCGGCGCTCGAAGCTCGCGAAGCGCTGGAAAATCTCATGAATCCGTCGACTCAAGATCTTGTCGCAAAGGCGACAGGGCTGAGTGCTATGCTCATATCCCATATTGAGCACATTCCTTTCAAGAAGGCGCGCGAGCGTGCAATGGACGCACTCATCTCGGGGCGCGCGTACAAGAAATTTGTTGAGATAGCGCGGGCTCAGGGTGCCAAAGTCCTCGATCCTAAAAAAATAGCCGTCGGAGCTCACAAAAGGGACATTGTTGCGAGGGCGAGCGGCTACGTAAATTACATATCAAATGGAACAATAGTCACCGTGGCGAAGATTGCCGGAGCTCCGTTTGACAAGGGAGCGGGTGTTTACATTCATAAGAAGCTCGGCGACCGCGTTTCTCGTGGAGACGTCCTTATGACCGTGTACTCGAACAGCGCTTCCCGACTCGACGAGGCGGTGAAATCTTCGCGCGGCGCATTCAAGATAGGAAGGAAACCAAAACTTCCAAAAGATATTCTTCTAAAGAGGTTTGCGAGGTAATTCTATGTATGTCATAAAGAGGAACGGCGAACTTGAGAAATTTGACCCGAATAAAATAGTTAGGACGTGCCTGCGCGTCGGACTTGATGAGAAGTCGGCGCAAGAGGTTGCACGCGAAGTCAAAGGCGAAATTTACAATCGTATTCCGGCCGAGGAGCTCTACAAAATCGTCATGGACAAACTCAGGAAAATAGAGCGTTCCCACGCTTATTTGTACAGGTTGAAAGAAGCGGTCGCTGAGATAGAGCCGTTCGCATTTGAGAAGTACACAAAGATAATACTTGAAAACATCGGGTACGATGCAACGTGGAATGTCATAATTCAAGGAAAGTGCATTGACCACCAAGTCGACGTTGTCGCAAGGAAGGATGGAAACCTCTATCTCGTTGAGTGCAAGCGCCACGTGAACCCACACAGGTTCTGCGGACTCGGCGTCGGTCTGCAAGTTCAGGCAAGACTAGAGGACATACGTGATGGGTACAAACTTGGAATGAACAAGTACGATTTCTATCGGGCTTGGATAGTCACGAACACGAAATTTTCCGAGCATATAATAAAGTACGCCAACGCGAAAAAAATACTTCTAACAGGGTGGAACTACCCCAATGGCAATGGCTTGCAAAACCTCTCACAGCTGGAAAAAACGCTTCCCGTGACGCTTCTTCCAATTTCGTCGAATTTGAAAGTCCGTCTTCAAGAAAAGAACATAATAACGCTCTACGAATTCATGTCGGCGAGCACGCGCGTTCTGAGCTCACTGGGCATTGATGGAAAGCGCGCGTCGTCATTGAAGAAGGTGGCGGGAAGAATAATTTCTCACGCGCGCCAGTAGCTTCCATTTGGAAAATCAAAACGTTAATTTTACTTTCCAAAATTAATTGTCTTCTTCACAAAACAAATTGATACTTTATATTCACAAATTGCGATATGTATATTAGACCACATAAATGGAGGGAACAACCATGAGGAAGACATATGTTGCCTTAGCGGCAGTGTTGATTAGTGCATTCATTTCTTATGTAATGGCATCGCCAAGTATATTTGGAACAACGCCGATTCAAATCAACGTGACGGTGCAGGAAGTTACGTGGATAGACACGTTTCCTGACAAGTTCACCTGGGCAAACATGGTCCCAGGAGAAAACGGCACGGAGCAGTCGTTAACGATAGAGAACATCGGCTCCACAAACATAACGTACATTTGGTTCAACGTGACGCAGCCGTCGTCAAATCCGTTCGGTTCCGGTCTTCCAAACGCATACGACCCGGCAAATTGGATTGTGCTCCGAAACACTTCAATGCCATCAACAACAAGTGCCCCTTATTTCGTTGACATGGTATCGTACGCCAACGACAGCCAAATGGGTGACCGTCCGGCGTATTTCACATTGGACACTGACACGTGGAAGAGATGGGGACGATGGAGAATCGCCAACCACGAGTTCTTCTGGGCGCTCGAACCGGGAGCAAATGGCTACTGCAATGAAACCGGCGCTGAATTTCGCCTATCACGAATAGTCCACAACGAGTCATCGACCGATCCCATAGATTTCGTCAACGGTGTCGAAGGAACGGATTTCATCACGCTAAACATAACGCCTCTTAACTTCTGGGGTTACACAAACCTCACGGGATTCAATTCCAAGGACAGCATTTACTCAAGCAACCTTGATTACTGCATTGCGATAGCGGGCGACTGCTCGAAAGTGAGGTTCTTCAAGTGGAACGCCGACGCCCCGGGGGCGACGGGAACGGGATCACCGACGATAATATGCCCGAACTTCAAGTACTTTGCGGATCCGAGCAACCCGCTCACACCGGGGCAGGTCAGGAACGCTGTTGTCAACGTCATGGTGCCGTACGGAGTCGCGTACGGGCAGGTGAAAACAGGGTACTTGACCATAATTTCATCGACGTCGTAAACTTTATAGAATCTTTTTTCTCCTTCTTTTTCTCTTTAAAAGTTTATATATGAGTGATGACAAATATATATAGAAATCGGTAGAGGGATGGGAACTATGAAGACGTCATATTCGGTATATTTCGTGATATTTCTTCTATTAGCCGTGTCGCTTGTCGCCAAGGCGGCTCCGACCGTTGTCAACAACTTCTCCGTTCCGATTTACGTAAACATCACGGAGGTCACCGAGATAGACACGTTCCCAAGCAATTTCACCTGGGCAAACATGGTCCCGGGCGAAAACGGCACGGAGCAGTCGTTAACGATAGAGAACATAGGCTCCACAAACATAACGTACATTTGGTTCAACGTGACGCAGCCGTCGTCAAATCCGTTCGGTTCCGGTC
>WALA01000017.1 GCA_015523085.1 Candidatus Aenigmatarchaeota archaeon | reverse complement strand
CGGGGTCCTCCCAATTTTCATAGGAAAGGCGACAAAACTCGTTGACATAATGTCGGGAAGTGACAAGGAGTACGTCGGTAAAATGTTCCTTCACAAGGACGTTGACGAAAAAACATTACGCGCCCACATGGATTCGTACACAGGGACGATTACGCAAGTGCCGCCCGTTCGCTCGGCTGTGAAGCGCGCTCCTAGAAAGCGCAATGTCTACGAATTCGAGCTCCTATCGAAGAGCGGGCGCGTCGCTGAATTCCGCGTGCGCTGCGAGGCCGGAACGTACGTAAGAAAGCTCGTGTACAACATGGGGCAGGAAATTGGCGGGGCCCATATGGTCGAATTGCGTCGGACGGCAGCGGGACCGTTCACGCTCAAAGACGCAGTACCATTGAAAAAGGTCGAAAATGATCCGTTCAAGCACCTTCATCAGGTCGAAGTGTTGAAAAAATTTTACAAATCCGCGAAGCTCAAAAAGTCGTCCGAATACTCGGTATCACACGGATCGCCCATATTCAAGAACGGGGTGGTGGAGAGTGATGAGCTCTTGAAAGGCGAGAAATTTCTCATTTTGGACCACGATGGATTCGTTCTCGGCCTTGGGGAGTACGTCGGCGGGAAAATGTTTGCAAAGGTAAAGAGCGTTTTATACACGGTTTCAAAAAGTGAAACCAAAACTTAAATACGGTTTCATCTCTACCCTTCTTATGAAATCAAAAATGTTGATAGCCATTTTGGTAATCGCCATCGCACCCGTTGTTTTTTCGTCGGGGTGCGTGGTGTACTTCACCGGGATAGGGTGTCCGCACTGCGCCCGCGCTGACCCGGTCGTGATAGGAAGCGCGCTCAACGGAACCCCAATTGTCATAGAGTACGAAGTTTATCATAATGCGAATTACAACGCGCGCGTCTTCGAGGATTACGCCAAAAGGTACGGTCTTGAGCTCGGAATACCGACAATCGTTTTCGAGAACGGGAGCATCGTGGGAGACCGCGATGTGATTTCGAAGATACGAACGACCCGTTTCGGAAAGTGCCCTACCCCCAACGGCTACGAATATTTCAAGAATTTGAATCTTTCATCCCTCCCAGGAAGGCCGAAGGTGTGGCTCGACGGAATGGTTCTCATACGAACGGACGGGAGTTCAAACGAGACGCAGGTGAAGATGATTCTCGACCGCAAGTTCGGCGCGTTCGAACGCGTGCAGCCGGAGCCTGTGGCGCTTTCAGGAAGAAATATCCGCTTCAAGAACGCCGTGAAAATCCAAGGATGGATTGTAGAGTACGAAATAAGCGAGCATAAGAATGACCGTACAACAGCATTCGTCACAATTCTGATAATCTTGATAATATCGATAATGGGGTGGAAGAAATGGAAACACTAACGCTGTCTAAGGTCATTGCGCTTGCGTCTGTGGACGCGGTGAATCCCTGTGCGCTTGCCGTTCTCGCACTAATGCTCATGGCGATAATGGGAACATCGAAAAGCAGAAAGCGCGTTCTTGCATCGGGTCTCTCGTTCTCACTTGCCGTTTTCGTCGGATACCTGTTTTACGGCGTCATACTTGTCAAGCTCTTTTCAGTCGTCCAGGCGATAACATCAATTAGGTTGACCCTGTACAAGATTCTCGGGGCGTTCGCGCTTATCCTCGGCGCGCTTCAGTTGAAAGACACTGTTTGGTACAGGCCAGGCGGAGTACTCACCGAGATGCCGATGTCGTGGAGGCCGAAGGCAAAAATGATTATCTCTCACGCAACAGGACCAAAAAGTGCGTTCCTCGTTGGGCTGTTCGTCACGATATTCCTCCTTCCCTGCACAATGGGACCATATCTTATCATGGCCGGTATAGCGTCCTTCTACACTTTCTTGAAGGCGTTGTTGTGGCTGCTGCTTTACAACGCAATATTCATCACGCCTATGATCGCGATTACGATACTCGTCTACATCGGCCTTCGCGTCGCGGACGTAAAGAAATGGCGCGATGAAAACATAAGAACGCTTCACTTCATTGAATCCGTTATATTAATCGCGCTTGGCTTCGCAATGGTGGTTGGCCTCGTGTAACTTTACCTTTTTAAATTCTTTTTCTAAATCTTATCGGTGATTTGATGAGCAATTTTGACGTCGACAAGGAGCTCCTTGACGTTCTCGTATGTCCGAAGTGCAAAGGTCCGCTCGAGTACAGGAAGGGTGAGCACGCTCTCATATGTCACAACTGCAAGTTGAAGTTCAAGATACTCGAAGGCGGTATTCCCGACATGCTCCTCGAAGATGCCGAGAAGTTGGAGTGATTTAAAAAAATTTCTCCAAAGATTTTATGACTTGCTGGGGTAGCCAAGCCTGGTCCACGGCGCAGGTCTGGAAAACCTGTTCCTCACAAGGGAGCGTGGGTTCAAATCCCACCCCCAGCGTCAGAAAAGCCCTTTGGAAAAGGGCTTTAGCCTAAACTTTTATTCGGTCATCTGGACTATTAAAAACCAGCCCTTTGGAAAAGGGCTTTAGCAAACCCTTTCTTGAAAGAAAGCGTTTTATCCGAGAAACCTTCTT
>WALA01000016.1 GCA_015523085.1 Candidatus Aenigmatarchaeota archaeon | reverse complement strand
GTGTGCTGAAGTGTCCAGAGCACGGTGAAGTGGAACCTGTGCCGTCGCTCGTTGTGTCGGGCATAATCGATGATGGAACGGAGAACATACGCGCCGTATTTTTCAGGGACGCTGCTGAAAAAATGCTCGGAATGAGCGCAAAGGAAGTCGAAGCAAAGATGAAGCTTGGAAAGAGCGTTTACGACTCGATTGAGCTCGGAAAGGATTACATATTCTCCGGGCGCGTCAAGAGAAACGACCTTTTCAACCGACTAGAATTCATTGTTGATGACGTTCGCGAACCGAATGTCATTGAGGAAATAAAAATGTTGATTGGTGATGAAAATGGCGAAAAAGAATGAGGAAGAAGATATTGAAAGCCTGCCGGGCGTTGGCCCAAAGGCGGCTGAAAAACTGCGCGCTGCTGGATACGTTGATTTGATGGCAATAGCGGCAGCGTCGGCGGGCGAGCTTTCCGCTGCTGCCGAGATAGGCGAAGCCACAGCCGAGAAAATAATCACTGCCGCACGCTCAAAGCTTAAAATGGGATTCAAGACAGCAGACGAGGTTTACGAGATTAGAAAGCAGGTTGGGAAAATAACAACGGGCAGCAAGGCGCTCGACAACCTTCTCAACGGCGGCATAGAAACGCAGGCAATAACGGAAACGCACGGGGCGTTTGGTTCGAGCAAAACACAACTCGCACACCAGCTTGCCGTGAACGTTCAGCTTCCCGAGGAGAAAGGAGGACTTTCCGGAAAGGCGATATACATAGACACGGAAGGAACGTTCCGCCCTGAGAGAATAGTTCAAATGGCAAAAGCGCTTGAGCTCGATCCCGATGAAGTTTTGAAAAACATACTCGTCGCGCGCGCGTACAACTCAGACCACCAGGTCGTTCTCGCAGAGCAGTCAAAGGACGTGATAAAAGAGCAGAACGTGAAACTTCTCATAGTCGACTCGCTGACGTCATTGTTCAGAACGGACTATTCGGGGCGTGGGGAGCTCGCCGCGAGGCAACAGAAGCTCAACAGGCACCTCCACACGCTGCAAAAAATCGCGGACCTGTTCAACATAGCGGTGTACATAACAAACCAGGTTATGAGCGACCCCGGAATGCTTTTCGGTGACCCGACGAAGCCGATAGGAGGAAACGTTCTCGGACACGCTGCAACGTACAGATTGTACTTGAGGCGTGCGAAAGGAGGAAAGCGTGTGGCAAGGTTGATAGATTCACCGTGCCTCCCAGAAGGAGAAGCGATATTCCGAGTGACGGAAGAGGGAATAAGAGATTGAGCGCGCGCTTTGACTTTTTTGAATGATTCATTTTTTTGTTTTATTATTTTAGAACGTATGTGAGAAAAAAAGAAAAATTTACTGGAGCTCCTTCTCGGAAATTATTACAAAGTCGCCGACGCTCTTCACGGCTGAGAATGGAACGAGTATGCGTCCCTTGTCGTCCTTCTCGAAGTTTGCATCGAGCGTGTTTTTTGTTGGTTCAACGAGAACGATGTTGAGAAGCTCACCGCTTTCTGCAATGAACGTGAAATCTCCGACAACGCCGAATTTTCTTCCCGTCTCCTCGGAGACGACGATTTTTCCAATCAAATCCTTACCGCTGCTTCTGATCATAATTTCACCTCTAACATTTCTATTTTCACTTTAAAGTTTATAAAGATTAACGATTCACAAGCATGTTCCTTATCTTCGGCATGAGCGTGTAAACAAACGCTTTTCCGACGCGGCGCCTTTCTATGTACCCTTCCTGCGTCAAGCGCTGCAATATGTTGTTTATGGAGCGAACGGCGTGCTGCCTTGACTTGTACTCCGTGAGGTCGAGTGAATTTGCAATCTGCCCCGGCGTCATATCGCCCTTCGCGAGTATTTCAATTATTTCCTGCTGGCGCGGACTCAAATTGTAGAGAACTTCGTAGCTTATGTTGTACTTCTCCTTCTTCTTTTCGCTCGTCACCTCTTTTATCATGTCCGCGGATAGCGTGAACGTTCCCGTTGCTATCGCCTTTTCAACAAGGTACTCGCATGTCTTGAGAACGTCGCGTGGGAATCCGTTCGTGCGCTCGAAAATTTTTTCAATGACCTCGTCCGTGAACGGGGATATGTCGCGACCACCAACGCTCCTTATTCTCTTCTCAATGAGCTCCTTCGTGTTTTCTTTTGTTAGGGATAGGACGTCTATGCGCGCGGTTATCCTTTTCTCGAGCGTCTCGAGCTTCTCCTTAAGCATCATCTCGAACGATGGAAGTCCAGAGAGTATTATGACGGCGTCTCCTATCTGGTCTGAGAAGACGCGTATCCATTCGAGAACGCTTGTCGGGGCCTCGTGAATTTCGTCTATGAGAAGAACGAGCCGCTTTCCGTCGAGTTTCTTGTTCACGAAATCCGGTATCTGGTAAATATTTTTTATGTTAGGGATAAATGGCCTCAAAAACCACGGCGTCGGAAACGCGCTCTGAAAAATCTCAACGAACTCGTCCGGCGTCATTGGCGGCTTCGCAAGGAATATGACCTTGTATTTTTTCCGGACGTGCTCCTCGATCCATTTCATCAGCGTCGTCTTTCCGGAACCGGTCGGGCCCTTGAGAAGAATAACACGTCGCCCCTCGTCTATGTACTCGAGAAGTTTCGACGTCTGCTCTTCGTACCCAACGAGGAGTTTTGGGTCGACAGAAAGAACGAATGGATTCCTCGACCATCCGAACTTGTCAAACCACTTTTTATAATCAATATGATGTTCACGTGAATTCACGTTAACTTCACGTGAATGTTCATCCACTTCATTTTGGTTCACGCTGCCGTCATCTTCCATAACATTTATTTGTGTTTCACGTTTATATACTTTTTTTATCATTTGTCGGGACGAAAGAAAAAAATTCGACCATCTTACTACACGTTTTATATGGAGTAAATCCATTTGTGAGAGTTCGCCCGACAGAACGTGACGAGTTACAAGAAATAAGTCGATGAGCGCATAATTTATCAAGATTTCAATCGTTTTCTCGTCTGTGAGCATTGAAATACAAACGCACGATACGCAGCTCGCTCAAAATCGTATTCACATATCATTCACAAGACCTTCATGAAACGTTCACACCAAGTTCACATATATTCACGGGCATATTACGGCATTAAATTCGTCAATTGGTTAATTTATTCATCAATTTTTGTGGGTAAAGATCCGGGTGCGAAGAAAATTCATATAAAGACGAGTTGTTCACGTATGTTCACGAGGGTCTGAAATTTCGAAGAATTTTGACGATTTAATGCATAATTTTACGTGAACTATACGTGAACTTCACGTGAATATTCACGCAACTTCACGTGAAGTTCACGTGAACATATGAATACTCTACTACAACTAATATGTGTAGTAATGACTATCGTGAGTATACTTTGACTGTTCAGGCAAATTCAGAAACAATAACGAGTAAGAAAACGAAATTATGAATTCGTTTTGTGAAGGTTGAATTTTTCATACAAGAACGAGAAATCACACCATATCATGTGATGTGAGGCTAAAGATCATACATTTTTTCAAATGTTAGACGTTTTATTTTCAAGTTCACATATTCACGTGAAGTTCACGTGAAGGTGCGTGAATATTCACGTGAACTTCACGAAACCTTCACAAACCTTCACGTGAATGTTAGAACGATTATTTATCTTAACAATGAATTGTGAGAGTTCAGAATTCGCCTCTTTTCCACCTTCTCCGATTTTCGGAGAAGTTTGATTCTTATTAGCTTCCGTAGTATTTAAAGATTTCTATTTTCCAGAATATATTTTTTTGAGCACGCTCATATACTTTACAATTGAATTTATGCTCTCTCCGTTGTCAAGCTTTTCAATTATTCCGTCTTTAAGCTTTATAACTCTCAAAATTGTCGTTTCGTCCCCTATCCTTGCATCTTCAAGTATCGGACGAAGCACTTTATCAACGTAATATGACGTCGTTGAAAGCGGAATGTGGCATATTCTCGACAATTGCCTTATCCAAAGTCCGTTCCTGTACTCATACAGCGCCTTGACTATGAGCGCGATCTTGTTGATA
Source organism: Candidatus Aenigmatarchaeota archaeon (assembly GCA_015523085.1). Classification (GTDB taxonomy): domain Archaea; phylum Aenigmatarchaeota; class Aenigmatarchaeia; order GW2011-AR5; family WALA01; genus WALA01. Next base: position 2,850 of record WALA01000016.1, on the reverse strand, counting down.
TCCGGCCCTTTGCGTCTTCCCATACTTATATTGAACACCCGTACAATTTAAACCTTATGGTGTAAGAAATAAAAGCACGAAAGCACAAAGATATTCATGATTACAAGGTGCTTTTTGGCGGCGGAGCTCCCCGAGCGCGTGAAGGAGCGCGCGCATGAGCTCGGCATGAAGTTCGGCGGCAAGGTCGTCGACGCGGAAAACATACACATAACGATAAAGTTCTTCGGCGAGGTCGACCCGGAGCCAATAATAAAGCGCCTGAAATTCCTGGACAATTACGGTCCCATCAAAATAAGAATGAACGGAGTCGGTTTCTTCCCGTCGAAGAGGAGGGCGCGCGTCGCGTGGATCAGGGTAATATCGAAGGAGTTCAACGACCTTCTGAGCCTATTTCACGAAAGCGTGCCGCACATAACCGTGGCCAGAAACCCGAAAAACGTCGAGGACTTCGACTTCGTTGACGAATGCACCATCGACAGGATAACGCTTTTCAAAAGCACTCTTCTTCCAAGCGGTCCCGTGTATTCGAGGATAAAGACGTGGAAGCTATGATGTCGGACAGGGACATATTCACGATATCGGCCGTCGTGTTCTTCATAGGGATATCACTGCTCGTCGCGGCAAAATTCATATCGCCTCCGTACGTCCCGCTTCGGAAAATAAACAGCGCGCTCATCGGGAAAACGGTAACAACGTCGGGAACCGTGAAGTACGTGTACTCGCGAAACGGCGTCTATTTCATAACGCTCGAGAACGAGTCGCGAATGACCGTCGTTTTCTTCCGCAAGGTTTACGCTCCAAAAGGCCGCGCAGTAAGCGTTGTCGGGAAGGTGAACAAGTACCGCGGTTCAATCGAGCTCATCGGCGAAAAAATAAATATTTAAATGTTTTGTATTACTAAGTATTATCAAGTAGGAGGATATGATACTATGAAAGCGTTAATACTTGCAGGCGGATACGCAACGCGCCTGATGCCCGTGACAAAGCACATACCAAAGCCGCTTCTTCCCGTGAATGGCAAGCCCATAATCAACCACATAATCGAAGAAGTGGACAAGCTAGACTCCGTTGATGAGATAATAATATCAACGAACAAGAAATTCGAGAATCACTTCAACTTCTGGAAGCGCGGGATAAGCACGAGCAAGCCGCTTGACATAGTCGTTGAGCCAACGCTTTCCGAGGGTGAGAAGTTCGGCAGCATAAAGGCGATAGATTATATTATAAAGAGGAAAAAGTTGAACGACGACCTCATGATAATTGCCGGGGATAACCTTTTCACGTTCGACCTCCGCGAGTTCGAAAAAAGCTTCAAGAAGAACCGCGCCCCGCACGTTGCGCTCTACGATATCAAGAAAAAGGAGCTCGCAAAGCGCTTCGGGGTCATGAAAATTGACGAGAACAACGTCGTGGTCGAATTCGAGGAGAAGCCAAGCGAGCCGAAGTCAACGCTCGTGAGCACGGCATGCTACATATTCCCCAAGGAAGTCCTTCCCCTCTTCGATGAGTACGTGAGCAACGGATTCAACAAGGACTCACCCGGCTTCTTCCTACAATGGTTGTACAAGAAGACGAACATAATCGGATACCCGTTCGAGGGGAAATGGTTCGACATAGGGACGCTCGACGCTTACGACGAATGCGTTGAGTACTTCTCAAAATACCCGATTTCTCTTTAAGCTCTATCTCATTCCGCCCCCGCCACCACCAAAGCCGCCGCTGACCCCACCGGCGCCGGGCGAAGAATTCGACGAAGGGTAAATGCTGCTGACAAGAATGCCCGATGAAACATACGCCGATGAAATGCTGTCAACATCTTCCTTTGAAAGGAACTTGAGCTCCTTCATCGCCTTTATGACATTCTCAGCTGCGCCCAATGCGGTTGCGTATATCAGCCAAGACCTCCATTGCCGGTAATCCTCTTTGAAATACTTTTTGATCTGGGCAAAGTCCGTGAGCATTCTCTTGAACGAGAGCCACTCGAGGTATCTTTTGTAATAATCTCCCTTGAAGCGGCTGAACACGGTGGCCATGAATACGAGCAAAAAGAAAATCAACGTTATGGAGAAAATTCCGATGACGGAAACCAGCCCAAGAAATCCCAGAATAAACATCAACACCATTGCAGACACCAAAATAAAGTAGAAACCCCTTGCATCTATGATTTTTCCGATGAACGACTTTATACCCGGTCCGTTCACAACTTTCATTATTTTCTGCTGATTCACGCGACGCGCAGAGCAATAAATGTAATCATCATCTTCCTTGAATTTTCCGCTTTTTATGAGGTCGTAAACCTGCTTCTCCTTGTCGGACAAATTGCCTATGGGCGCGTGCTTGTTTATCAAAAGAACGTCCTTCGTGTCATTCTTTTCTCCGAATTTCAAAACGCCGTCAACGTACAATTTCAGTATTATGCTCGCGAGTCCGTTTTTGGAGAGCTTGAACATTCCGTTCGTCAGAACGTCAACCTTCCAGGGTTCCATCTCAGGATCCGGAAGAGCGTGCAAATACTCCGGAACGAGGAAATTTTTCTCCCTTCCGAAAAAATGCCAAATCACAAGAGGAGTCGCGGATATCAAAGCGACCAAAATCAAGCCGGCAATCAACGGCACTCCGCCGGATTTTATTTTTCCGGAGCTCACATCGATGAAAATGTGAACGTCCCCCGGCACGAATCTTTTCGACGAGCGCCCCTCAAGGCCGATTGCAATTAGTTTGTAAATTGGAAGGTGGTCTTCGGAGAATAAGCAATGCATGTAATTGTGCTCCGCAACGTAACTCATGGGAACTTCATAAGTAATGCTGAGTGTCTCCTCACTCACGTTCGCGTATGTCGATGAGTTGAGG
>WALA01000015.1 GCA_015523085.1 Candidatus Aenigmatarchaeota archaeon | reverse complement strand
GGGACGAACTTATCACGGTTCGCTTGAGAGACTTGTAGTCACGGAGCTCATCCGAGTTCAAATCTATTTTTTCCAATCCGAGCTCTTTGCAAATCAAATCGATTGCCGTCGTCTTTCCAGAGCCCGGAGGGCCAACGACGACCAACGCCTTGTTTGATTTGATGAGCTCTATTATCTTTTTCACTTGGGACTTGTTCCCAGCGAGTTCAGACAGCGTTTTGGGTTTGTACTTTTGCAAAAGCATAAAAGTATTAGCTCGGAATCATTTTAAATTCTTTTTATCAAAATTATAAGCATGGATTACATGAAACTTTTGAAACGTGCAAACGACTTGAAACCAAAGAGCCTTACATCGGGTGAGAGGTTCGAACCGCCCGAAGCGGATATCATATACTCCGGAAACAAGACGATAATCGTGAATTTCGGAAAGATAGCGTCTGTCGTGCGGCGCGAGAAGAAGCACATCGCCAAGTACTTGTTCAAGGAGCTCGCCGCTCCGGGTGACATTTCCGGAAATGAGCTCATAATCCTTTCCAAGCTTCCGCGAAGCATGATAAGGAAGAAACTTGAGTCGTACATGAAGGAATACGTCATATGCCCCCAGTGCGGAAAGCCGGACACGAAGATAATCAAGGAAGGCGGAATGGTTTATCTCAAATGCGAGGCGTGCGGAGCGAAGAAATTCATCAAAAAGTTGTAGGTGTTAACATGTTTTCATACACGTACTTTGAAGAATTTAAGATGCTCGGTGTTTGCGACGCTGAGATACTCGGCAAGACACTTCATGGCGAGACGGACGTCGTAGTGTCGGAATCGTTCTACGGAAAGGACAAATGTGATGAAAACGATATTGAAGCGCTTCTTGAGAAGTCGACGAACATAAATTGCATAGGAAACAGAATAGTCGAGCTCCTTATAAAAATGGGAATAGTCAATGAAAATGACGTCGCTGTCATAGATGGGGTGAAACATGCCCAAATCTACAAGGTGTGAACCGCGTCCGAAGGGGCAGTGGTTTTTGATATCCGCCGTTTTGATTTCTTATGCACTCGTTTCCATATTTTCCGTCATGAACTCTTACTCAGAGGGGAAGTACTATTGGGGTCTCATAAACAAGGCGGGATATACGATAAGAAACGTTGAGAATTACTTGAATCAAACAACGAAAATGAGCTCAAGTGACGATGACATTTCATGGGCCATAAATAATCTTCAGAATATGCTCGCAGGCGAAGGCATTTACTCAAACATCACGTTTTCGAGAAATGGAAACGAGGTAACTTATTTTGTCAATGTGACAAATTCAAAATTTTCAATACACCGCGTTATGAAGTTTCCGTGAAATCCTTCAACGTTTTCATTCCAAGGTACTTTATTTTTGCTGTTTTTATCGTTCCCGTTATTCCGAGAACTTTTATTATGACATTGTGGTCTCCTATCATTTTTATGAACGTGAGCGCGCTTCTGACCTCTTCTGTCATATCGTGGCGACATCGTATGAGGCCGCGGTTCCCGCCGTACAAATTCTTGATTATCCAAACGTGTGATTGCGCCGCGCCGCGCTCTCCGTACAGGTCTATCATGGAATGCCAAAGCGCGCTGAGCATCGACTTGTAATCTATTTCATCGTCTGAAATTATCTCGAACGCAATGTATCTTTTCTTCGGCCTAAGCGTCGGAGGAAGTACTTTTGGTCTGTCCATCATCAATTACCTCCACATCTCCAATTTTCTTTCCCTGGAGTTTTTTTCTGTTTTCCTCGACGATTTGCAACGGTATGGTTGACACGGTATCTATGGCGTCCACTATGGGAAGCCCGACCAAGTGAGCTATTGAAGCCAACTCCCTTCCAGCGCGCATCCCCCACTTTGAAACGGCGCTCGATGTCGTGACCATGGGAGTTTTGTAATTTTGGCACAGTTCGACGTTCTTCATTATCTTTTTCATGGTTTTGACGCGCAGCACGCCCGAACTCTCAAGGAGCTCCCTGAAATTTATTTCTATGGCGACGTTGTTCTCCGCCGCGCTCTTGATGCATATGTGGTCGAGGCCGGAGTCGTTCCTGTTGAGCTCCGGATGCGCAAGTATGTCCACCTTAGAGTTTTCGCACGCCGCGCGGTTCACCTCGTACGAACCGCCGTGAACTATGACTATTTCAACCTTCTGCCTGACCATGCTGACTATGTTGTTAACGTCCTGCGGCCTGTCGGCTTTGACAATCACACCGGATACCACGTCAATGTCGTCGTAGTGAGGAAGGTTGTTCACGTACTCCTTCAAGTCCTTCAAGGACGTATAATATATTGGTGCGCAAATTCCAGAAAGTCCGAGCTTCCGGGCCATTTCCACGACTTCGTCAATCTCGTCCTCGCCTATGGACGACTTCGTATGCACTATCATGTCGTAAAACATGCTTATCAATTAAAATTGCGATTCAAAACTTTTAAACGTTGAAAATCGAACTTTTAGCATGATAAGCAGGAAATCGCGCATGCCGAAAGTCTTTATCGAGCGAATTAGAAAAATGATAGACGATGCCGACGCATTTGAGAGTGCGAACGTTCGTCAGGCGTTTCGCCTGAACACGTTGAAGGCGGATGAACGGACGCTTGAACGAATGAAATCGTATGCGGAGATCGAGCCTGTTCCTTGGTACGAAAACGGGTTCTTTGTAAACGACTACACGCGACTTGGAAACACACTCGAACATTTTCTCGGCAAGATATACGTTCAAGATGCATCTTCAATGATACCGCCGACGCTTGTGGATGAGAACGCAAAGCTCATAGTTGACATGTGCGCCGCGCCGGGGTCTAAGGCGACTCAAATTGCGCAGGACCGCGAGAGCGCGACAGTCATTGCAAACGACATAAACATACACCGCCTCAAAGCATTGCAATCGAACATATCGCGTCTGGGGTGCTTGAACGTCGTGACGACAAACTACGATGCGAAAAACTTCCCAAACGTCGAAGCGGACGCTGTCATACTCGATGCTCCGTGCTCGTCCGACGGAATGCTTTTCCGGGACGAGCATTTCTTCTCCAAGTGGTCCCTCAAAAAGGTGAGAGCATTCTCGCGGTTGCAGAAGGTGCTCATCGAGCGTGCTTATGACATTCTTCGCCCCGGCGGAGAGCTCATTTACTCCACCTGCACGTCGTCTCGCGAGGAGAATGAGGAGGTCGTCGAACACTTGCTCGATGCTCGCGATGCGGAGCTCGAGCGCATAGACCTTCCGTTCAGGCGCGGGCTCGGCTTGGATGAGTGCGTGCGCGTTTGGCCACAGGATTACGGAACGGAGACGTTTTTCGTCGCGAAGATAAGGAAGGTGAGCTGATGGACATAAGAAAATTTGTTTTGAACCGATATGGTGTTGATCTCCCAAACGATATTGAGTTCGTTGAGCGCGCGGGGAAGATACGCGTTGCGAAAAAGGGCGTGCTTGATGTGGCCAAGGAGCTCGGTGCGGAGAACAACTTCATCTTGTTCGCAAGGGTGGACCGCGATGTCAAACTCACGACAAACGCCATGCAAATCTTCCTCCGCGACGCGACTAAGAATGTGGTCGTCTTACGCGGCGGAAAGGTGCGCGATTTCGTGTCCGGTTTCGATGTTGTTCCGGACGAAGTCATTGAGTGTGATGGCGGGTACGTTGTTGTGCGCTCGGATCACGATGTCCTTGGGTGCGGATTTCTGAAACGGATCTCGGATTCGTGGATTGTTGAGAATCTCATACCGAAATCGAGAAGGGTTAGGAATTTGATTATGTGATTCTGCGCATGAAACATATTTAAATATTAGTATTACAAAGTATTACTTAGGAATACTTGGTGTGAGGATATGAAATGAGCTCCGACATTTTGATAGCGCTTGACCACGATGGCACACTGTCGCCGTACGACATAGGGAAGAAATACCTAAGCGAATTCTTTCCAAATGTTTACAAAGTGTTCGATTCTCATGGCTCCAATGAGGAAAAATTCTCCAATGTTGTGGCGAAGATCCGTTCGGGCGCGTGCAACAAATTCATCGAAAATGAGCTCGGCGTCCAATACGAACCTGAGCGTGACCACGGAATTGAACTCGCACTTATGGTTCTCCTCGAGTCGAAATACGACGGATTAACGAGGGAGAGAATAGACAAGATCGTCTCCGACGTTGCGAGGAGGAATCACATACTTAAAGGATACGTGCCAAAATTCTTGAATAACGACGGCTATGCGACATGGATTTCGACCGCCGGAATAGAGGAATTTCTGAAGAGCGTTTACGGCATTTACGGCATAAATGATGAGAACAACTTTCACGTCGTTGGAACGAGATTGGATTACAATGACGGAAAGCCGTGTGGAATTGACAGAAAGAACGGACGTCACCAAAAGCTGGACAACCTCAAAAAAGATTTTGGCATAGACGGGAACAACGTTGGAATTATTGCCGTTGGTGACAGTTCGGGTGATTCAAGGCTTTTAGGTTATGCTTCTAAAATGGGGTTCGCCATATCGTCCGGTGAACGCGCGTCAAAATGGTCTAACGTTGTTGTGAACGACGGAGATTTTGGTGGTGAAATAGCGGCGATAATGATTGCCGATGGATTGTTGAAAAATAGAGGCAAGAAAGAAATTTTGGGTGAGCTCGAAGAATTTTTCGGAAATGGTTCGAATGTACGCACGAAAATTTCAAAAGGAAACGTCAAGAATCCTTTAACGGGCAAAGTAATTGAGATAGTAAACTATTTTTCGGGGCGATGATATGGTAGAAGTCATTTCTTTTGGTGAGGCGCTCATCGACATGATAGGCGAGCGTGGCCGCGGTTTGAATGGAACGAATAGGTTTGAGAAGCATTTCGGCGGCGCGCCGGCAAACTACGCCATTGCGGTCAGACGCCTTGATGTGCACTCTGCACTTCTCACACGTATCAGCAATGACGGCTTTGGTGACTTTCTCATGGGTGTTTTAAGTAAAAACAAGGTCGACACGTCTATGGTTGTGCGCACAAAAAAGAAGACGACGCTTGCGTTCGTCTCGTTGAATGCCCGGGGCGTTCCCGAGTTCAGCTTTTACAGAAATGATACGGCCGACCTCGACGTGCGAGAATCCGACGTGAAGGAAAAATACTTCAAACGAGCGAAAATTTTCCATTTCTGCTCACTGTCGCTTGTTGATGAGCCAGTGCGGTCTGCATTGTTCAAGGCGCTGACGCTTGCGAAGAAGCACGGCGTTCTCGTGTCATTCGACCCGAACCTCCGGAAGGACCTTTTGAAGCGTGACACGATGAAATACGTGAGAAAGGCAGCGAAGTACGCAGATGTCATCATACCGTCAGAAGAAGAGGCGAAGGAGATTTCGATGGAAAAAAGTCTTCGCAGAGCTCTGAAAAAATTCAAGGGAAAGCGCGTCATAGCCACGCGCGGCTCGCGCGGCTCAACTATGTACTACAACGGAAAAATCGTGTCTTTTCCCGCTTTTAACGTGAACGTTGTCGACACGACGGGCGCCGGCGATGCTTTTTCGGCTGGCGTTTCCGTCGGACTGCTGCGCGGTCTTGACGGGGTGGAACTTCTCAAATTCGCATCTGCCGTTGCAGCGCTTTCCATACAGCGCAAGGGTGCGATTTCATCGCTTCCAACGAGGCGCGAGGTCGAAAGATTTCTGTCGAATGTCAAAATTTAAACTTTACCCATTTATTTTTATTTGACATTCGGGCCGGTGGTCTAATC
>WALA01000014.1 GCA_015523085.1 Candidatus Aenigmatarchaeota archaeon | reverse complement strand
GCTCACTACGAAGCACAGGGAGTCATTCTCGGCGGTGAGATGAACGTCGTCAACGGCGTTGCAGAGCGTATAATTCATTTGGCGCCCGATGAGATTTTCCCTCAGGCAACCGTGAGCGCATACGTCAAAAAAGGCGACAATGAAAAGAAGGCCGAGGTCACGGTTTACTTCAAGCCGAAAACGCCGCCGAAAACCCAATCACAAAAGCACGAATCATCTGTGGAGAGCGGAGAAACGAAAAAGCTAATTAAAATATACCGCGAGACGGAGCAGCGCCTTCAAGGCAAGAAGAAAAAATTGGAATCCGTCTCATCGAATGTCAAGAAGATTGCAATCAGCACTGGCGCGGAAACAATTGCCGTGAAAACTCCCGGAGGGAGCGTTGTGAAAATAGTCCAAGACGATCGGGCAATAGAAAAATCCCATCCAAACGTCAAGAAAGGCACGGGGCTTTGGTTCAAGTTGAAGTACGGCTTCAACAAGTACGTCTCAAACCCGTTGATAGACGCCATAGCGAGCAAGCTTCCCGTATTAGGCGCATACAAGGATTATTTCAAGGATGACAAGGACACGAACTTTTTTGACAATAGTGTTGAGAAAACGGCACGAGACCTGAACGTGGACAGGAAGAGCGCATCGCTGTACAACCAAATGAGCGGTGTCGAGGACCGCGAGAAATCGCTCTCCGTGTCCAAGAACACGCTCGTTTCCGTTCCGGCGGTCGGAAAACCGATGGAATTCGCCGTCGACGCAATGACCATGGGAACGAAAAAAATCATCGCAAGGTATTACCACAAAGAATACGATTACGTTGTCAAGCAGGCGAAGTTCTACCGCTCGCACGGAATGAAGTGGAAGGATGTCCACAATCGAATCAAGGATGACCTCGAGGATTTGGAAGGGGGATTTACGGGAATGAGCTCCGCCGAGGAAAATGCGGCGTCTCAGTATTTGAACACGATGTCCAAAGGTCAGTACAAGGACATAAAGGCCAGGGCCGACTTGTACATACTTCAGGCAATGGAAAACGGTGAGCTGAAATGATAAAGAAATTAATTTTCTTCCTAATCGCGCTCGGAGCGTTGGTTTATTTTTTAAACTCGTTGCACATCGTCGATATCAATTTAGATTTCAAAGCATCGCTTTTCAACATTTCGAATGGCAAAGATGCCGGGGTCGTTCTAACTTACAGTGCCCCCCTCCCGGACGAGGTGTTTTACAAGTCGCTTGCCATTGGAAGGGATGCTTCGCAAAAAACGAATAAGAACGTGACTGTACTTGGATTCATCAACATAACGGAGCCGCCACAACCACTCGTGAAAATGAATTTCAAAAGCGGTGAGCTCGTTTCCGTCGAAGACATTCGGTCCGACTGGCTGAAAATCATTTCGGATTTGTGGATCTACGACTTCCTCCCGGAAAACGTCAGCGTCGATGACAACGAGGCAAGGATTTCATTTTACCACTTTGGAAATTATTCTTCATTCAAAGAGGACTTGATGAACGTCGCGCTCAACATCTTCGAAGACACGGGTGTGGAACGCATCAAGTTTACGCTTCTTGGAAACGAACCGCAGCATTTCACAATATCTCAAGAGGATATATTCAGCGGCTTCGACAATTCATCATCCAATCAGACAGCATGCGCGTCGAGCAAGGAGGAAGCGTACAGGGCATTCGTCCGCGCGTACAACGCCGTTGTGGACGCGCAGCAAAAAGGCGACGACAACCTCATAAAAAAGGCGTACGAGGAATATCAAAAGGCCCGCGCGTGCTATGAATCGTTCTCATCTAATTAGGGCGCACATCCGTTAAATTTAAATATACTTCCATATACATAAACTATTGAATTGGGTGTATACCTTCATATACATAATTATTTATGCTCGCTTCGTTCAAATGATAAAGGTTAGGAGGTGTTGAAATGAACTACGGAGCTATGGGAAACATGAATTATGGAAACATGGGCGGACAGCCTATTTTGATTCTTCCGGAAGGGGCGATAAGAAAGACGGGGCGCGAAGCTCTGAAGAACAACATTGAGGCGGCAAAGGCAATCGCAGAGTCCGTGAGAACCACGATGGGCCCACGTGGAATGGACAAGATGCTCGTTGACTCACTTGGAGACGTCACGATAACAAATGACGGTGCAACCATACTCGATGAAATGGAGCTCGAGCACCCAGCCGCAAAGATGATGGTTGAGGTCGCGAAGACCCAGGAGAAGGAAGTCGGCGACGGAACGACAACGGCCGTCGTGCTTGCAGGCGAACTCCTCAAGAAGGCGTCGGAGCTCGTAGACCAGAACATACACCCGAGCATAATCACGGCCGGATACAGGATGGCGAAGGCGAAGGCACTCGAAATACTCAATGAAATCGGATACGACGTCGACATAAACAACGACGACGTGCTTGAAAAAATCGCAATGACCGCGATGACGGGAAAGGGAAGCGAAGCCGCGAAAGATTCGCTCGCATCGCTCGTCGTTCAGGCGGTCAAGACGGTCGCAACCAAGGAGAATGGAAAACTTGTAATAGACAAGGACGACATAAAAATACAGAAGGTCAAGGGAGCGTCCATAGACGACACGGAGCTCATCAAGGGAATAGTCATAGACAAGGAAGTCGTGCACAGCGGAATGCCGAAGCACGTTTCCGGTGCGAAGATACTTCTTATAGACAGCGCACTCGAAATCAAGGAAATCGAAGGCGACGCAAAGATACAGATAAGCACGCCTGAGCAGATGCAGGCATTCATAGACCAGCAGTCCAAGCAGTTGAAGGAAATGGTCGAGAAAATCGAGAAGGCGGGCGCAAACGTCGTGTTCTGCCAGAAGGGAATAGACGACCTCGCGCAGCACTACCTCGCAAAGAAGGGAATAATGGCTGTGCGCCGTGTGAAGGCAAGCGACATGGAGAAGCTTGCAAAGGCAACCGGAGCAACCATCGTGACGAACCTCGACGACTTGAGCGAGAAGGACCTTGGAACAGCGGGAGTCGTTGAGGAAAAGAAGCTCGCAGGAGAGGCCATGGTGTTTGTACGCGATTGCGCAAATCCGAAATCCGTGACGCTTCTCGTCCGCGGTGGAACTGACCACGTTGTGGATGAAGTCGAGCGCGCCATAGAGGACGCCATACTCGGAGTAATAAGCGCGCTTGAGCTCGGAAAAATCGTCGCGGGAGGAGGAGCTGTTGAAGTCGAACTCTCCAAGAAGCTCAAGGAATACGCAGAGACCGTCGGCGGACGCGAGCAACTTGCCATAAACGCTTTTGCGGAGGCAGTCGAAGTCGTGCCAAAGACACTCGCGGAATCCACTGGACTCGATCCAATAGACGCGATAGTTGAGCTCCGTTCAAGGCACGAGAAGGGTGAGAAGAACGTTGGTGTCGACGTCATAAACAGGAAGATTTCGGACATGTACAAGCTCAACGTCATCGAGCCGCTGAAAATAAAGACGCAGGCGATAAAGTCGTCAGCAGAAGCGGCGGAGATGATATTGAGAATAGACGACGTCATTGCGGCATCGAAGTCGTCTGCACCGAAGCAGTCACCGGGAGGAGGAATGCCTGAGTACTAAGCCCTTTTTCATTTTTTCAAATATTTTTCTATTTTTGTTCTTATGACATCCACGGCAACGTCATTTGCGCCCCACGGTATTATTATGTCCGCAAATTTCTTTGTCGGCTCGACGAACGCTATGTGCATTGGACGCACCGTGCTCATGTACTGATTTATGACGGACTCCATCGTGCGACCGCGCTCATTTATGTCGCGGACAAGGCGGCGTATGAATCTTATGTCCGATGGCGTGTCCACGTATATCTTTATGTCCGCCATGCTGCGTATCTCCTCGTCGTACAAGGCGAATATCCCGTCAACTATTATTATGCTTGCCGGTTCGACGTGTATTCTCTCTCGCATACGTTCGTGCTTCGTGAAATCGTACTGCGGCATCTTGACGCTGTGACCTCCAATTAGATCGCGCAACTGATTCTTGAACAGAGTCCACTCAATCGACTTTGGGTGGTCGTAGTTTATTTTTTCGCGCTCCTTCAGAGGGACGTTCCAATTGCTATTGTAGTAGTTGTCTATGCTTATTATCAGAACATCGTCAAAGAATTCGGATATCTTCTTGGCCATTGTCGTCTTTCCCGAGGCCGTTCCGCCGCCAATCAATATCAATTTCACGTCCATGTATATCAAAAATAATTATTGTTTAATTATAAAAACCTTTATTTCGCCTGAAATCAATTATTTTATATATTACAAAACAAATAATAGATAGGTGGTATGATGAGTGACGAATACGAACTCGTTCCGTTAAATCCCATAAGAAGGCTCGAGAGGAAAATAGAGGAGCTCGAGAAAAATGGCGGTAACGGACTGAACGATCAGATAATTGAAATGGTAAAAACGAATCAAAAAATTGTGGACGACCTCGCCAAGATGAACGTCGACACCGTGAAGGCCATAACTGAGCTCAAGGGGAGCATACAAAACCTCGTTGACAAGCTCTCCGATTTTCTGAACAGGATAGACGTCATAGAGGAGGAGCCGACGGAGGACACGGCAAAGCTTATCGAGGAAAACAAGAAGTTGCTCGAGTCACACCAGCAACTTCTCGAGAAGATAGAGAAAATCGAGCGCAAGGTTAATGCCCTCGTACTTTCACGTGCCCAAAAGAACTGGCCCACCAAAATGATAGGAAACGTCAAGAGGTGAGCCTTTGAAAGGCCAGAACCAAGCGCTCACGCCAATTCTGATTACGGGTATAATGATAGCCGTCGTGTCCACGGCGTACCTTTGGGGGATGCCGCTCATACAGAAGAACAAGGACACGGTTTATTTGAAGAGAAGCGAGGCGTTCATGAACGACCTCAGCAACCGGATAAAGTTCGTGGCAAACAACGGTGGGAAGTCCGTTGTCTATTTCAACATTCCCGGAACGTTCAGGTTCTTCCCAGACCAAAATTACGTGGAAATAAACCTCACGACGGACGGAACGATTTATTCTGTTGGTGGCACAATTTACTTTGTCGGCAGCAAAACCATACCGACAAACGGATACGGAGTGTGGGGTTCGGACGACCCTTACGTGCTCCACGAAAGCACGAGGATGGTCGGGAAGAAGTACATGACATCCTACGTGCTCCAGACGTTCCCGCTGTGCGAAGGCGCGCGCTGCTATGAAATCGACCTCACAGGAAAATCGTTCAGCGTCGGCCCCAATCACCAAATTACGATAGAAAACGTCGGGACAGACACGGAAGTGGCCAACAACATTCCGGGAATTCCCGACGGCTCCACGATAACAATATCCGAAATAAAATTATCATTTTCATGAAAGGACAAAATGCCATATTTGAAGAAATATTAATATTCGCCCTCGGGGTGGTGCTTGCATCATCTGTGATGCTAGTCTTCAATATGGCGTCCGCGTCCGTCGGAAGCACGCTCGTTCGTGACCAGCTCATGGACGTGAATTCTCTCATATCATCCATAATCGTAGACGATTATGCGTGCGGCGAGAATGCAACAATCACCGTCCGCATTCCGCAAACCATCGGAAAGAACGAGTACGTAGTCATCGCAAGCGGAAATGAGCTCCGAACCCAAACACTCAGGGGGAACATGAGCTTCACGGACGTCCTGTACGGAATAAGCAAGTTTGGAAAATTCACGAGCTTCCACAACATCGTCAGAATAAGCTACGGGAGCTCATAAATATAAAAATAAAAAACAAATATAAGTGGTGATAGTTTGAGAAAGATACGCATCATGGTAAAGCCCGGAGCGAACACGAGACGGGTGAGAAAGTCGAAGGTAAAACTGTCGCCGCAAGTTCACCGCTCAATAACGGACGTTGAGAAGAACGAGGAGATATTAGAACGACTCAAGCACATAGAGGAGAAGATAAGGCATCCCACCACAAAGGAGATAATCAAACCGACGAAGGAAATTGTCAAAGAGATTGTTCATGAGCGTCCAAAAGCCGAGGTTATTGACGAGCGCATCATAAGTGAGCTCGAAAAGTTGCAGAACGCGCGGACGCCCGAAGAGAAAATAATAGTCGTAAACGAGCAGCGCGACCGAAGTGATCAAAGAAGTGACCACGTCCAAAGCGATGAGAATGGAATAAATCTTGACGCCGGAATAGAGATTCCAGCCACCGAGGACGTCGTGAAAGAGGAAGCGGAGGAGCTCACGGAAGCCGAAAGGCAGGGCATAGAAATGAAGTACTCGCTCGTGCCGAAAAAGGCGTCCTTGGACAAGGCGCTCGCGTACGCGCACATACACTGGGATGAGAGAAGGGGGAACTTGGTTTACGAAGTCGTTGAACCGAAGCTCGACGACGCGGGAAAGAAGCAGATAGTCGTCATAAAGGAGTACATAGAGGACAAGATAAACGTAATATTCGATGAGATAAACAAGAAGGAAGCCATAGCGTACTTGGAAAAGAAGGTCGATGAGGCATTTGATTATTTTAGCATAAAGGACGAGAAGCGAAAGCGCGTTTTGAAGTATTACATATTCCGCGATTTTCTCGGTCTTGAAAAGATAGACGCCCTTATGAAGGACCCGAACATAGAGGACATATCGTGTGATGGAGTCGGCATACCGATATTCGTCTACCACAAGGACAACAGGATCGGATCAATTGCGACAAACATAGTTTTCAATTCAAAGGACGAACTCGACGAGTTCGTTATGAAGCTCGCGGAAAAGTGCAAGAAGAGTATTTCCATACTTCGCCCTCTCTTGGACAGCTCGCTTCCAGACGGGTCGAGAGTGCAGGCAACGCTTGGCAGCGACATAGCCCACAAGGGAAGCAACTTCACTATAAGAAAATTCCCGGAAATGCCGCTGACGCCGACGGACATGCTCCTGAACGGAACGATGGACTTGAACATTGTGGCGTACCTGTGGTTCCTCATAGAGAATTCGTCGTCTGTTCTCATATCAGGCGGAACGGCAACGGGAAAGACGTCCCTGCTCAACGCAATATCGCTATTCATTCCAAAGGAGGCGAAAATAGTTTCCATAGAGGACACGGCGGAAATCCGTCTCATACACCCGAACTGGATACCGGAAGTCGCAAGGTCATCCACACTTGGCGGTGTAACGATGTTCGATTTGCTACGCGAGTCGCTTAGGCAGAGGCCTGATTACATAATAGTCGGTGAAGTCCGTGGCAAGGAAGCGTACGTCCTTTTCCAGCAGATGGCGACGGGCCACCCGGGCATATCGACAATACACGCAGAGGATTTCAACAAGCTTATGGACAGGCTGACGACGCCTCCCATAAACCTTTCACCGAGCTTGATAGAGAGCTTAAACATAATCGTGTTCCTCAAGAGAATGAAGTACAAGAACAGGTACATAAGAAGGGTCAACGAAGTTGTGGAAATTCTCGGATTCGACAGGAAAAGCAATCAGCCCATAACGAGGCGCATATTCCACTGGGATGCGGACCACGACAAGTTCATCATAGACAACAAGAGTTACATGCTCGAAAAAGTCCGCTCCGTCCACGGGTTCGTTGAAGAGGAGCTCAAGGAAGAATTCAAGAACAGAACGAAGCTCCTGAAGTGGATAGCGCTCAGGAAGATAAACGACTACCGAATATTCACGCGCGTCATAGACCTTTACAAGATGAAAAAGGACGAAGTGCTCACGAGAATAGAGGCAGAATTATGAATTATGTTAATTTTTCGAGGAAACATTTCGGATGGATAGTGAGAATAATTAGGGATTACTTCAAGGACATGAAGTCGGATTTGGCGAGCTCAAAGATGGGTCTCACGCTTGACGAGTATCTTTCCGTGGCCGTATCAACGACTCTCATAACGTTTGCTTTCGAGACAATCTTCCTGTCCATGATATTCGGATTCACGTTCAAGAACCCGGTGGAAGCTGTCATAATGGCGTTCACCCTTTCCGTGGCGCTTTCGGGAATGCTGTTTTTGTTCTTCTACGTGTATCCATCGTCAATATCGAAAAACCGCGAAAAGGACATAGACCTCACGCTTCCGTTTTCGGCGACTTACTTTTACGCTCTTTCGTCCGGCGATGTTCTTCCTAGTCAGCTGTTCAAGACAATGTCAAAGTTCAAGGACTACGGCGAGGTTTCAAAGGAGTCCGAGGAGATATCGCGGAACGTGGAAATGTTCGGAATGGACATATTGAAATCCATAAAAACAGTTGCTGAGTCCACGCCGTCCAAAAAGCTCAAGGAATTCCTGTGGGGGATGTACACGACCATTTCATCCGGCGGGCGGCTGAACGAGTACTTGAAGGATAAGTCGGATGAGCTCATGGACGACTATGCGAACCGCATAGAAAAATTCTCGCAAGACCTCTCGGTGTACATTGAAATATATTTCACGATGATAATCGCCGGCTCCATATTTTTCATAGTCCTGTCGGCAGTCATGGGACTCATTTCAGCGTCGCCTTCCATCGTCATGATACAATCGTTCGTGATATTCATACTGCTGCCGCTCATATCCATAATGTTCATAATATTCACGAAATCCGTTTCACCAGTGCAGTGATTTGAATGAACAAGATGAAAATTTACGAGATATCAGTGTTGGCCGCTACGGCCGTCCTTCTTTTAGTCAACGTTCTGTTTATCAAGAACGCGATAATAGGCATAAACATAATCATATGGGGCGTGATACTCACGGCCGTCCCGTACGGAGTTTACAATTACATAAAGTACAAGCGCATGAAGGACATGGAAAGTGTCCTTCCAATGTTCCTGCGGAGCATCGCCGAACACTCGAAATCCGGACTGAACCTTTACGACTGTTTCAAGATGGCGAGCAAGGAGGACTACGGGCCGTTCTCGAAGGAATTGAAAAAAATGGTTTCCGAAGCGTCATGGAACGTCGGAATGAATAAGGCCATAAAGAAATTCATAGATAGAACGGACAGCAAGACCATAAAGCGCGTGATGTACATAATAATGCAGGCGTACGTTTCAGGAGGGGACATAACAAAGATATCGGAAAGCCTTGCCGCGAATCTAGAAAAGATAAAAGAAATAGAAAAGAAGAGAAAGAGTTTGATGTCGCAGCATGTCACTATGATATACGCCATATTCTTCATATTCATAGGCATCGTCCTCATACTTCTAAAATTCATGGCGCCCATGATGAGCATAAGCGTGGGAGCGAGCCAATTCGGAATGTCGTTTGGTGGAGACCCATGCAGCGTGTGCCACGATCCACTTGTCTGCATTGGATGCCCGATATTCAACTCAGTCTGTCTCTCGCTCGGACTCGGAAAAACGATGGGAGCTCAGTGCTATTACAAAGGTATGTTCTTCGCCATGATAATGATACAGGCCGTATTTTCCGGCCTCATAGCCGGCGTCATAGAGTCCAACTCGCTCAAGGCGGGCCTCAAGCATCTCATAATAATGAGCTTGAGTGGAGTACTCATATTCATGCTCATAGGGTGGCTTGGTATAATATGAAAGCGCAAAGCGACATAGAATTCATAATAGACGTCGGAATATTCGCAATTTCCATACTCGCCGTTGTAAGCTTCATCGCGTCCGAGATGCCGAAGGTGCACAACAATTACGTCACAAATTACAAGATGGCAAAGTGCTATCAGATAAGTGAGTACCTGCTTTTCAAGAATTTCTCATCTGGCGCGCCGTATTTCATAAATCTCACGAAAGTCAATGAGTTCACATCGTCGTGCAATTCGGATTATGCGGGACTCGTGAAGGAGCTCAACGTCAATGGACTTCTGATTGTCCGCGTGGAAAACGAAAACGGAGACATTGTGAGCGAGTGCGGCCCCGTTAACAGGTTAAAGCGCTCGTACATCATAAACAGGTTCGGCGTGTTCAAAAACGAAACCACGGGGTCTTATGAAATAGCAAAAATAACAGTTGGTGTTTATTGATGAAAGGGTTCGTGAAAACACTGGAAGCGTTGCTGGCATCGATAATAATATTCGCAGTTCTCTATCAATTCACCGCACCGCACGAGATGGAGCCCTGGTCAAAGATATACGCGCATCGCGAAATGGAAGATCTCCTATCTGCGCTTTCGCTGACAAACAGAACGCTGAACTACGTGATGAACAACGATTGGAGGGGCTTCCACAGCTCACTTGAAAGCATGCTCGTTGGTCCGTACGATTTCTCCATAGAAATAATCGGCCTTCCGAAGCCAATCGTCAAGGTCGGATGCGTTTGCAACAAAACGAACATCGAACGACTGAACAGGACGCTGGAGCCGCTCGAATTCAAGTACAACGGACGCGGCACGGAGATAAGAATCAAGAACGGAACCCTTGAAGGTCTGGCGAACTCCGATGTCATAGTTTTTTACAATCAAACGAAAATCGACGAAGGCACGGCGGAAAGGTATTTGAAAAGAGGAATTGGAATCGTTCTCATAAGCAACGATACGGATTCGGTCGATGACTTGTTCGATTTGTCCGATGTATCGAAAGTGGAAGGTAATGCTCATTTCAATTCAAGCGTCTCATCGATGTCATACCATATATCAAGAATTTTCACGTTATCGCCGTTCAGAGTTCTCACGCACGGTTCTGAATCGGAGCAAACGGGAAACATTACGCTTCAAAAAACAAATTACGAGATAAAAACGTTTGACAACGACACGTGCCACAACTGCGTCGAATATCCAGTCGGGTCGGGAAAGTATTATGAAATCGGAGAAAACTTTTCAATACCGCCGTATGCAATATACGTTGAGAACGTCAATGGGAACGCGTCGTACGGAGAAACGTTCGCCGACCTGGAGATAATGAACAAGACGTACGAATTCAACATAGATGGCTCTGGAAAGAGCAGCAGCCACAGCGTTCTTTACAACGACGGAAACGCATTTGCGACTGTGCGACCGTACGGAAAGGCGTACGCATCGTGGATTGTCGGTGAATACAATTACTCTGACATTGATGAGCTCACAAAAGCGGTAATTCTCTTCACGGCCGTTGAGAAGTACAAGCTTGATGGAAGCACTTTTTCACCGCTTGAACCGGAGAAGGTCCCGGGGAAGGAATACTTCTCGCTCGATTACTTCTTGCCCGGATTGAAGGTGTTGGAGCCGTTCATCGTGCGTGTTTACGTGTGGCACATTTTTGTCTGATTTAAAGCTTTTTCTGAGAAGTTTTTTTATGAAGTGCATAAAGTGTGGAAAGCGCGAGGCGAAAATCGGGTACCTGTGCGAGGAATGCTACAACGAAGAGCACGAGCTCTTCAAGATAAAGCCATTTTCCGTCGTCATCTGCCCGTCGTGCGGAAGGTACAAGATTCACGAGTGGAAAGAGTCACCCGACCCGATAAAATCAGCCGTCGCCGAGAGGATAAAGCCACTTGGAAAAATAGTTGATCTGAAAACGAAACTCGAAAAGATCGGTGGACGGACGTTCGTGAAAGTCGAGGCAACGGGTTTCATACCGCCGAGTACGAAACCAAAGGTGGAGACGAAGAAAGTCGAGATAAAAATTAAGAAGAATCTCTGCCCCATATGCGTCAAGAAATCCGGAAATTATCATGAAGCCGTCATACAGGTCCGTGGCGAGAATCGGGACCACCTTCTGAGGGTAATGTTGAGCTCAAAACAGCTCGAAGAAAACGTCGTCAGCGTCAAGAATTTAAAGGAAGGCTACGATATATTTGTTGTTGATAAAAAAATCGCCGATGAGCGCGTGAAATCGGTTCGCGGAATTTCCGTCGTGAAATCGTACAAGCTCGTTGGGAAGAAAAAGGGGCGTGAGCTCTATAGAAATTATTATGCTGTGAGATGGTTGAATGGAAGAAGGACCGGTAAGAATAAGATTACCAAAAGGAAATGAGATGATAGGAATAGTTGAGTCCATGCTTGGCGGCGGCCGCGTCCGCGTGATATGCAAAGACGGAAACGTGAGGATAGGGCGCATACCGGGTAAGCTGAAAAGCAGGATTTGGATGCACGTCGGAGACGCAATAATAATCAAGCCGTGGGAAACTCAGTCAAACGAGCGGTGCGATGTCGTGTGGGTTTACAGGAGAAACGAAAAGTACTGGCTTGAGAAAAGAGGGTATCTCAATTTTTAGGGTGTTCGTTTGATAAAGGAAGTTCTCATTCCAAATGAACGTGTCGCTGTTCTCATAGGGAAGCGTGGCGAGACGAAGAAGAAGATTTCGAAGCTCTGCCACGTCAATCTCAAAATAGACGGCAACCTCGTTTCAATTGAGGGCGATCCCATAGATGTGATAAAGGCGGAGAGCATAATTTACGCCATAGGGCGCGGGTTCTCGCCGAAAAATTCGTTGAAACTTCTGGATGAGGACTTCTTTATAGACACGGTGGAGCTCCCAAGGAACAAAAAGACGCTGGAACGAATACGGGCGAGGATAATAGGCACGGATGGATACGTCAAGAAGTACATCGAGAACTCCACGAACACGACCATATCGGTGTACGGGAAGACCGCGTGCGTCATTGGGCGCGATACGGACGACGCCGTTGAGGCCATAAAAATGATAGTCAAGGGAAGCCGCCTCAACACCGTATTTAAATTTTTGAAGAAAAGAAAAGAAGAAAAGGTGATATGATGGTAACTGCCGAAGACATGGCAAAACTTCAAAGAGAAATCAGCGTGAGTGAATTTTTTGAGAAGAACAAGCACCTTCTCGGTTTCGACAACAAAACAAAAGCGCTACTCATGGTCGTGAAGGAAGCTGTTGACAATAGCCTCGATGCGTGCGAAGAGTCAGGCATACTTCCTGACATCAAGGTTTCGCTTTCTCAAATCAAGGAAAATGTGTACAAGGTCGTCGTTGAGGACAACGGACCGGGCATACCCGAAAGCCACGTTGGAAAGGTTTTCGGAAAGCTTCTGTACGGCTCGAAATTCCACAGATTGAAGCAAAGCCGCGGGCAGCAAGGCATTGGAATATCAGCCGCCGTCCTGTACGCCCAGCTAACAACAGGCGAACCGGCAATCGTGTATACGAAAACGGAAAAGCAGAAATTGACAAAGAAGTTCAAGATATACATAGACACGACGAAAAATGAGCCGGAAATACTTGAAGTCAAGGACGTTGAAAAAATAAAGGAGCACGGAACGAGGATTGAGCTCATCGTGCTCGGCCGATACAAGAAGGTCAAAGGTGTTGACGATTACCTGAAGCAGACATCCATCGCGAATCCGTATGCAAAGATACACTACAAGGCGCCTGATGGAACGACAATCACGTTTCCAAGAAGCATTGATTACCTACCAAAGCCAACGAAGGAAATGAAGCCACATCCATACGGAATTGAGTTTGGAATATTGCTAAGGATGCTTAAGGCAACGAAGGCGAGAACGCTTCAGTCGTTCCTTTCAAGCGACTTTTCGAGCGTTGGCCAGACGAGCGCGAAGGAGATATGCAAGGTGGCAAAGCTCGACCCATCAAAGAAACCATCAGAACTTGATAGAAGAGAGGTGGAGAAACTCATAAACGCCATGCAGACGGTCAAACTTCAGCGACCGCCGACGGACTGCCTTTCCCCAATAGGCGAGAAGGAGCTCGAGAAAAGCTTGAAAAAGGAATTTCCAAATGCGGAGTTCTTCGTCTCTGTGACAAGGCCGCCAACAGTGTACCGCGGAAACCCGTTCCAAATTGAAGTTGGCATCGCGTACGGAGGCGACCTTCCGAAAGACAAGCCAATCGAGATAATGAGGTTTGCAAACAGGGTTCCGCTCATTTACCAACAAAGCGCCGGCGCCGCCTTCGAGGCAATCACGAAAACGTCGTGGAAGAGATACAACGTGCAGCAGAGCGGAAGCTCGATTCCGGTTGGCCCGATGGTGCTCACCATACACATGTGCTCCGTTTGGGTTCCGTTCATATCCGAAGGAAAGGAAGCCATAGCGCCGTACCCAGACATAGTCAAGGAAATGAAGCTCGCGATCCAGGACGCGGCAAGAAAGTTGTCGAGGTACATAGCCGGAAAGAGGAAAATCGGTGAGATGAAGAGGAAGATACAAATATTTGAGAAATACGCGGTCGCGTCGTCAGAAGCCCTGAGCGCGCTAACGGGAATAAAAGAATCCGAAATAGAAAAAATGTTTTCAAATCTCATAAACAAGAAAGTTAAGAAGGGTGTTGATGATGAGCAAAAGAACAATTGAAAAACTTGAAGGAATGGGAAAGAAGATAATCAACGACTTGAAGGCAGGTAGGAATCCTCACATAGACATTCCGATAAGGTCGTTTTCAAACATCATATACAACAAAAATTCGGGAAAGTTGTCGCTCGGTGACAAGTACTCCAAGAGGTACTTCCTGAACGTCGCCCACTCGAAGAGGTTCATGCAAACGCTTCTCGTCGCGGCGTTCTGCAAGGGTCTTGTGAATGAAAACATACACGCGAGCATAAGAGATATGTACTACAACTTGAAGCGCACGCTTCCGGGGACGAAGGAAAACACGTTCGACGAGCAAAGCGAATCGGACCCCATAATAGTTGACCTTGAAGTTGCACTCGACGTTCTCAGGGAGGACTTGCACCTCACGACGGACAGGAAAGGCATAATAGTCGGAAACGTCATAATCAAGGACCGCGGGGACCTCATAGATTGGTCGAAGCTCGGTAGCGGCGGTTGGTCCATACCATCGACCGTGGAGGAGATCGAAATAAAGAAGGTCGATGCCGAGTTCATACTCGTCATAGAGAAGAACGCAGGATTCGAGCGTCTTCATGAAGACAAGTTCTGGGAAAAGCACAAGGCGATTCTCGTCGGAACCGGAGGGCAGGCATCGAGGGGAACACGGCTGCTCATTCACAAGCTCCACGAGGAGTTCAAACTCCCAGTGTACGTAATGACGGACTCCGACAGCTACGGATGGTACATTTACTCCGTCATAAAGTCCGGGTCGATGAACCTTGCGCACGTGTCCGAATCGTTAAGCACGCCTGACGCAAAGTTCATAGGACTCACGATATCCGACATTTACAAGTACGGGCTCGAGAAAATGTCCATCAAGGCAAAGGACGTTGACATAAAGCGCGCGAAGGAGCTCATGAAGTATCCATGGTTCCAGAACGAAAAGTGGCAGAGGGAGCTCAACCTCATGATAAAGAAGGGCATAAAGGCCGAGATAGAGGCCCTGTCATCGCGCGGGCTGAAATTCATAACGGAAACTTACTTGCCGGAGAAGCTC
>WALA01000013.1 GCA_015523085.1 Candidatus Aenigmatarchaeota archaeon | reverse complement strand
GTACCGACCTTTTGAGACAACGCGCGTCGTGATTATTCCAAGCATGTCGTACTCTGTTATGAGGTCGCTGACGCGCCTTTGTGTGAGAACGTTGAGTCCATTGACCTTGCATATTCTCTTGTACTCCTCGAGGACGTCGCCTGTCATGACGCCGTTTTTCCCTGCGCGTATTATGGCGTAGAGCACTGCCTTTGACTGCTTCGGCTGACTTCTTATGACTTCCGTGACTCTGTCGAGATCGAGCTTGTCCTGCGCCATGTCAACGTACTTTTCATCAACCTTCTCGGCACCATCGCGCTCGGCGAGCTCACCCGCGACACGGAGCAAGTCAAGTGCGCGCCTCGCATCACCGTGTTCCTGAGCTGCTATGGCAGCGCATTTGCTTATGACGCTGTCGCTGACGACGTTGTCGAAAAACGCGTTTTTCGCGCGTTCATTAAGTATGTCCTTCAACTGAATCGCGTTGTAAGGCGTGAAAAGCACTTCTTCCTCAGAGAGCGATGAGCGCACGCGCGCATCCAAGGACTCGCGGAATGAGATTTCATTCGTTATCCCGATTATGCTCATTTTCGCCCGCTTGAGTTCCGTGTTTATCCTCGTGAGATTGTAAAGGAAATTGTCGCCTATCTTGTTGACAAGGTTGTCTATTTCATCGAGGACAAGTATGACTATCCACTTCCTGGAATCGAGAACGTCGAAAAATTTCTTGTAGAGCGTCTCCGTCGGAAGCCCGGTGTCTGGGACGCGCACGTTCATTTCAAGAAGTATCTGCGAGAGCAGCCGGTACTCCGTGTCGGAAACGCGCTTCATCTTGCAGTTGACGTAAACGACCTTGACGTTTTCGGCGCTTTTCTCGAGCTCAGAAACGACGTACTTTGTCGTTATCGATTTCCCGGTTCCGACAGTGCCGTAAATGAATATGTTGTTTGGAAGCTGACCGCGCAGCGCCGGCGCAAGTATGGATGCGATTTGATTTATCTGCTTCTCGCGGTGGTAAATCTTGTCAGGAACGTAAGATCCACTGAGCACGTCCTTGTTCTTGAACAGTGTCTTCTGGTTCAGGAACTTCGAAAACAGACCGCTCTCCTTTTTCTCCTTCAAAAAATCCTTGATGTCTCCTTGCATAACCACACCCGAGCAACCTTTATTTCTCGTGGAAAGTATTTAAATATATCTGAATTGTAATGTATTCTTCATAGAAGCTAAACCTCACACACCTTAATTTCCATTGGAACTCCGGGATATATAAATATATTTTTCATAACTCATTTATATATATAAACTCTTGTACGGTGATAATTTCCATAAGAAACAGAGGACATGGAGACGTCAATTTCCCTGATTTTTTTCTTATTTGAAAAGACCTGCTTCTTTTAGAACGGCGTTGAGAAAGTGTTCTCAATTAAGTAATCTCCGCCATCGAAGCGAAACCAATTGAATATATGAGTTTACCATTGCTATCAGCGATCGACTTCGAAACTAAACGCCTGAACACGAAGCACATAGGCGGTTGATTTAAGCACTTGGTACAGCGTTTTGAAAATTATTTCATTCCGCGCAGATCTTTCAATGGTCGGATATTTCAGTTGATTCTTCAAACTTTGAAAATTATTTCATGTCACACTGGCTCACTCGACTTCAACAACCTTGTTCCTCGACGTGAACCCACGGACTATGCGCGCCCGCTTGAATTTCTTCTTCAGAAGCTTGATGAGCTCCGCGTTGGCCTTGCCGCCATCGGGCGCAGCGCGCACGTAGGCGCGCACCTCATCCGAGAAAACGAGCTCACTCCTTTTTGATTTCGGTATAACTTTTATTTTTAAAATCATCGACATCACCGATTATGTCCGAAATGCGCTCTTTCGATACAGCATCGATCACACTTGGCATCACGTTTTCCTTGTAAAACTCGTCGACAGCGTCGTGCATGAACCCGCCGCGCGAGTGCGTGAACTCCACTTTGTGCGCGTACTCGACGTTTATATCACCCGAAACGTCACCGCTCAGAAATTCACCGTAAATTTTTATCGTCCACACGTCTTTTGCGTAAACGTCTATGTCCTTTGCGAGCGAGACCTCGATTTTGAAAATCGTTCTCGGCCCGTTCGTGTACACGTTGCTCTGAACGATCTTTGCTCCAATGGAAACGAGCCTGTGCTTGAGCTCCGTCGCCACGAGAAGGGGCATCTCCACCATCTTCGAGAACGACCCATTGTCCACACTCACGGTTGTTTTATTCATATCCGAGCTCATGCCTACACTCCTCACACAACCACATTCCATTGACCTCTTTCAAGTCGTCCGAGTAATTTCCGCAGCGTTCGCACTGACCGAACATGGTCTCCTGCTTGTAAATCGGTCCCGACTTCATCTTCAGCGCTTCAAGAAGTATCTTGTAGAGCTCCGGCTCGACTTTGAGTATGTCCATTGTCGTAAGTATTCCGACAATCGAGCCCTTGCGCTTCACGAGAACGCGCTCTATCCCCCTTTCGACCATAAGGCGCGCTGCGTCTTCAAGCGTCTTGCTGTCCGATATTGTCACGAGTTTTTTCGTCATCACGTCCTTTGCCTTGCTGCCGCGCTTCTTGACTATGTAACGCTCGATTAGGTCGCGCCTCGTTATTATGCCAACTACCTTGTCTCCTTTGACAACGACGGACCCTATGCTTGTTAGAATTTTAGCGACGTCCTCCACGTCCGTGTCAGGTGAAACGTAAACGACGTCCGTTCTCATTATGTCCTTGACGGGAATTTGATACTCCATTTTCACCCCTTTAATAATTGTTTTTAGAATTTATAAATCCGCAGCATCAATTTATTTCATGAAGACGTACAGAAAGGGTTATGTTGCTGAAAACCAGCTCGTCCACATGCTTTATGAGCGTGGGTGGGCGGTTATGCGCGCGCCGCGCTCGGGAAAGATATCCATACCATCGCCGGACATAGTCGCCATAAAGAGCGGCCGCGTTCTCATAATCGAGGTGAAGTCGCGCGTTGCCGGCTTCCAGATACGCAAGGAGCAAATGAATGAGCTCGCCGAGTACATTGAGCGCTCCGGCGGCGAGGGCTACATAGCGCTCAAGCTTCCTTACAAGGGATGGAAGTTCATACGCTTCGAGGACGTTTTGGCGAACGGTGGAAACGTCGGGAAGAAGTTTTTGGATGAGAAGTCCCTTGATCTTGAAGAGGTTGTGAGTAATTGAAGTGAATTTATATGAATTAATCAGATATAAATGAATTGATAAATCAAACAATAGGAACGTTTCTATTGAAAAATATTAACTTACTTCAATTAAGCATATCTGTGATGACTATACTCGTCATCATAGAAAGAAAGTAAAAGTTATAAAAGTATCTTACTTATTCTATACTATGGATACCGAAACAAGGTTCAATCTCATTAAAAGAAATACAGAAGAAGTGATGACAGAGGAAGATTTAAAGAATTTGTTGAATAACGGGACGAAACTTAAGCATTACATAGGTTTTGAAATCTCTGGAAAAATTCATCTTGGTACTGGTTTAATGTGCATGTCAAAGGTTAAAGATTTTATGGATGCGGGTGTCGATGTTTCTTTGTTCTTAGCAGATTGGCATAGTTGGATTAATGATAAACTGGGTGGAGACAGGGAAACAATCAAAAAAGTAGCGGGTGGCTATTTTAAGGAAGGTTTGAAGGCAAGCTTAAAATGTGTGGGTGGAGATCCTGATAAATTAAAGTTTGTTTTGGGTTCGGATTTATATCACAACAATGACGATTACTGGGCGACAGTTATAGAGATTAGTAAATACACCACTTTAGCTAGAATCAGAAGGAGCATAACTATAATGGGTAGAAAAGAGGGTGATGCTGTTGATTTTGCTAAGTTGATTTATCCATCAATGCAAGTCGCGGACATATTCGTTCAGGGGATAAATCTACCTCACGCTGGTTTGGATCAAAGAAAAGCTCAAGTAATTGCAAGAGATGTTGCGCTTAAACTAAAGATTAGACCTATTGTGGATAACAACGGAAATAAAATTAAGCCTGTTTCGGTTCATCATCATTTGATTTTAGGCCTGGGGAAACCCCCTGTGTGGCCAGTCCCGAAAGATAGATTACAGGAGCTATGGTCAGCGTTAAAAATGAGCAAATCAAAACCAGATACGTGCATCTTTATACATGACTCTCCAGAAGAAATAAGAAGAAAAATAAAAAATGCGTTTTGCCCTGAAGGCGAGGTTGAATTCAATCCAGTTTTAGATTGGGTAAAATATTTGATATTCAAAGACGAAAAATCAGAATTGTTTGTAGAAAGGCCCCAAAAATTTGGTGGAAATATAACCTATTACTCGTATGAAGATGTTGAAAAAGACTTTCTCACAAAAAAGTTGCATCCCATTGATTTAAAGAATGCTGTTGCTGAGAAACTAATTAAAATATTAGAACCTGCAAGAAAACATTTTGAACAACCAAGAGTCAAAAAGATGTTGGAAGAATTAGAACAAATGATTATAAGTAGATAATTTTTCTATATTGGCAATTGCTTCACCAATGTTCATCTATATTTTTCTATGCCACCAACAATTTAACGGAACTCAACCATAACTTTTAAAAACCCAAATCATCGCAGAACATATTTAAACATACGTGCAAAGAAAAATGAAGGAGGTGTTGAAATGTACGTAGTAGCATCAAAGGTTAAAGAACTCGTGAAATCCGAAGGAATGAACATGGCGTCCGACTTTTCCGACGCGCTCTCGAAGAAGGTTGAGGAGCTCGTCAAAGCGGCAGCAGCACGCGCGAAAGGAAATGGACGAAAAACGGTTCGAGCAATCGACTTGTAATCTTTTTTAAACTTTCATTTAATATTTCAGTTGTGGTGGGGCATGGAAGAGGAGCTTTTTCATCTCATAGTCGGGGATATAGTGTCTTCACAGACCCCTTGGGTTGAGATGAAAAAATGGAGAAAATCACTCAAAGTCAAGGGAAAGGACGTTGCAAGGGAAATCAACGTCTCGCCTTCTGTAATAAGTGATTATGAGTCCGGGCGGCGCAAGAGTCCGGGCCTTGACATGATAAGAAAAATTGTGCGCGCCATGATAAAGCTCGCCGGTGTCAAGGACGCCTATGAGAAGGAAGTCGTCCAAAGAAGCGTTGATTTCGAAAGCGTTGCGCGCGACATCGACGGCACGATAGTCGTCCATCCGATCGAAAAGCGCGCAAGTGGCGTTGTGTTTTCGGATGGCGCCTCAATTGGCGACTGCTCCAATCTTTGCATCGTGTCCGGCATGGAAAACGCCGTGCTTTTGTTCTCGATGATGTCGTCCATACCCAATTTCTTCATAGTGAGCTCCGTCAGCGACGTCGAGAAGGCCATCGCGCGCAAGTTCGGGTTCGGCGTCATAGTTGCTGACGTGAAGAAGGCGAAGGAAAAGCTCAATCGACCCGCTTGAACACGGAAATCTTCATTCTTCCCATCAATGGCAGTGCGTCAAGTAAAAACAAAATTTTCGTCGCGAGGTTCATCTTGTCGCTTCTGTTCCATATCGGCCGCTTGAAAACGAAAACGTTCTTCGTCTTCACGTGCCTGAATCCAATGCGCTCTATGTCATCCGTTAGGTCGCAGAAAAGATTCAACCGTAGTTTACGCCCCACAATCCTTATCGTCTTTTGGTCGTCCCTGCACTTCGACCACGGAGGCGCAAAAGTCTTGTCGCGCGGCGTCGCGTATGAAACTATTAACGTCCCGCCTTGTCTCAAAACACGCTTCGCCTCGCTGACGATTCCAACTCCCGTTATGTTTAGAACGGAGAACATTATGAGCGCCGTGTCGAACACGCTTCCAAACGGCAGCGCCCGCGCATCCGCGAGCACGTTTCTACGCTTTGAGAGGCGCAGCATTTCAAGCGACACGTCGGTGTTTACCCACGATTCGTGGAATCCTGTGCCGCCGCCTATGTCTATGATTCGCCCGTGCGCGTATTTTTTTATTATCTTCTTCTCTTCGTCGCGCAGATGCCTCGTGTATATGTTGTCGTGGCGCGAGTTGTAAATGAACGCCGTCTCGTTGTAGAAGTCCTTCGCGTTCATGCGTGGTCCTCGCTTCTTTCACATGGCTCGCTTTTCAGGTTGTCAATGTTCTTTATGGCGTCGCGCACGGTTCCGCGCGCGCCCGTGAGAGCGCGTATTCCCATTTTCTTGAAAATCTCGATCGCGCGCCTTCCCATGCCGCCGGAAATTATTACGTCAGCACCGAGCGACTTTATGAATTCAGGAACCTGCCCGGGTGAGTGGGCGACGTATGGGTTCTTGACAGCGCGGACGTCGTCTCTGTCCACGATGATGTAATACGGGCATCGACCAAAGTGCTCCGAGACGTTTGAGTCGAGCGTCTCACCCATTGATGCAACTGCAATTTTCATTTTCATCACCTAATAAAG
>WALA01000012.1 GCA_015523085.1 Candidatus Aenigmatarchaeota archaeon | reverse complement strand
GGGCACATTTTCCCACCTTATCTGAATTTCGAAGGCGGGATGGGGCAACTGACATCGTTCGGAATAATACTTTACGAGAACCCGATATTCTCGATTTTCGTCTACATAACGAGATACTTGTTCGCACTGGTGTTTTACAAGTTCATGCCGAAGAAGCTCGGCAATTGCGTTTCCGGACTTCTTGCAATCGCCGTGGTGTGCGTCTCAACGATTTTCATAAATTCAACGTTTTCGGCGTTTTACGGCGCTGCTGCGGCGCTGTCCATAGGATATTTAAAGCGCTGCTACAAAATAAAATCTGAACGGTGGGAATGATGATTGTGATATTAATTTTAATTGCGGCATTGTCTTACGTGCTTGGGTCGATTCCATTTGCAAAAATAATCTCGGGCGTTGACTTGAAGAAGGTCGGCTCCGGGAACGTGGGAACGATGAACACGCTGCGCGCGACGAAATCCATAAAAAAGGCGCTCGCGGTGCTCGCGCTTGATGCTGGAAAGGGGGCGCTTGCAGTCGCAATCGCAATGTATATCGCGCACGTGACAGGAGTGGACGCGCGCGCATCAATAATAATTTCATCGCTTTTCGTCGTCTGCGGTCACAACTGGTCCATGTTCGAGAAATTTCGTTCCGGCCGTGGGATAGCGACGTCGCTTGGCATAGCGCTCGTTGTGGATTGGAAGATAGCTCTCGTGTGGATTGTCATATGGTTCATTGGGTTCGCTCCGACACGCATATTCTCCGTCGGGCAGGTTCTTGCCGCGCTGTTGACTCCGTTTGCGCTCTTCATACTCGGATTTGACAAGTTCTACGTGTACGTTGCGCTCGCAGCGTGCATTCCCATGTTTGTCGCGCACGTTCCAAAGATACCGCTCATACTCTCCGGGAGAGAGCCAAAAATGTATTATAAGTTGAGGAGATGAAATGAGGGACGATGAATTCAGAACAAAGGTACTTCCGCTTTTCGGCATATCAGTTTTCATGATAGCCATAGGGGCGTCTATATCGGCGATTCTGAGCTACTTTGGCGAGATTGCCATCATCGCATCATATGCCGTGTACGCGTTCATTCTCGCCATGCTTTTCTTCCTCAAGAGGAAGAAGCCGTGGAACGCGTTTTTCTTCTTCTCGTTCGCCGTTCTCAGCGGCATGATACTTTCACCGATATTGTCCGGAGCGTTCAGATACAGTCAAGTCATATTCGTCGAGTCGATGCTCGTGAGCTCACTTTTCATAATGTCGCTCGCGCTCTATTCGTACGTCACAAAGAGGGACTTCCGCTCGCTAGGTGGCATGCTCGTCGCGATAAACATAGGGCTGATCGTGGCATCTCTCATAAACATATTTCTTGTTCATCGCCTATATGACCTCATAGTCGACGTCTTGACAATAGCATTCTTCCTATACATGATACTCATGGACACGTCGCGCATAATACGCGATTACAACGACGACGACTACATCACGGCCTCGATATCGATATACATAGACTTCTTTAAAGTTTTGTGGAGAATAATAATGATACCCGTAAGATTCGTGGTGGGACTATGGAAAAAATGATAGTTGTTGGTGATTCGTTCGCACAATCGCTCTCCGAGAAGCTCGGCATCGAATTCATAGAAGTCAAGAGGAGGACGTTTCCGGACGGTGAGGTTTGCCCGCGCCTGTCCGTTCCAGACAAGATAATTGGGAAGGACGTAGTGCTCGCAATGACCGCATCGAGGCCGTACAACCCGAACAATTACCTCATGGAAGTCCTCATCACGATAAGAAACCTCAAATCGTACGGTGCGAACAAGATTCACGCCGTCTTGCCGTACTTTCCGTACAGCAGGCAGGACCGCGTCATAATTTCCGGCGAGCCAGTGTCGTCGCAATTCGTGAAGGAGCTCATCAAGGTCTGGACGGACAACATTTTCTCAGTTGAACTCCACAATCAAATCGACGGCATCGAGAATGTGGATGTCTCAGAAGAGCTCGCAAAATATTTGAGCGATGTTGACGGCATTGTGATAGGGCCGGACAAAGGTTCTCAGAAGCTCGTCAAGAAAGTGGCAAAGAAGCTCGGCCGCGACTTCATATGCATGGACAAGACGAGAAACCCATCAACCGGTTCGATTTCAATAAAATTCGACTACGATGGCGAGATTCCGAAAAGCGCGATACTCATCGATGACATACTCTCGAGCGGGGGAACGATGAAAATGGCCGCAGACCTCCTGAGATCGCGTGGTGTCGAGAAAATCACCGGGTGTGTCGTCCACCCCGTTCTCGTCGGGGACTGGCACTCGATAAACGTTGATGAGCTCGTCGCGACGAACACGATACAGTCGGAAATTTCGGCAATAGATGTGAGCGGCAGCGTCGCAGAAGCGGTCAAGAAAAAATTAAAATTGTGATCACTCTTCTTCGAAGCGAGGAGCGAGAATGAATCCAAGTTTCACGCCCGGCGCGCTGAAATTCATTTTCATCGGATAGTTCGTCGAGAGCGAAATCTTCACGGTGTCCGAAATTTTCGACGCCTTCATCATCTTCTTCAAGTAATCCAGTGAGTAGTTGGACTTCACGTCTTCCGAAACTTCGAAGTTCTTGAGACCATCGTCGCCCGGAGTGAGAACCATTTCCGTGCCCTTTGAGTCGACGGACGATTTGAGCATCAAAACATCTTTTTTAACTATGAACGTTATCGAGTCCGAGAACAGGCTCGCGTCCGTTATGGCGTCCTGCAACAGCGTAGTTGAGATGTCGAACGTCGCCTTGAAATCGGTGAGCTTGTCTATCGGCGGCGCCTCCTCTTCGGATATGTTGAGAACGGGCAGTGTGAACGTCCTTCTGTACTTTCCCACGGAAGTTAGCATTAACTGACCGCCGTTCGCCTCAAATGCGAGCGACTCGCCCGACTTGACGCGCTTCAACACATTAAGGAATTCCTCCAAGTTGAGCCCTATGGGAATTTCCTCGTTCACGGAGTACTTCCTGAAAAGGTCCTTGCTCATTGAGAGAGCCGCAACTGCGACAACGGCGCGGTCGGCGGCGACGAACTCGACTCCCGATGGCGTGAACTTGAATATGCCCTCATCAATGAGCTCAGTTATCGCCTGAAGTGAATCGCGCAAAACATCAACGTGGTCAAGAACTATGTCCATTTAATCACCTCTAAACTTTTCAACGGCCTTCTTGTAGAGCTCGACATTAAGCGAGTCCATCTTCTGAATCACCTCGCCGCGGAGCTCATACCCGTCTTCTAGCGGGAGAACGCGGCAGAATATGCGCACGGTCTCGCCTATCGCGACGTCAAAATCGTTCATCATGACTATTTCCGCCGTTCCCGTTCCATCGTCGAGAAACAACAGGTCATCTTTCTTGTTGACAACCTTCCCCAGGAGGCGCACGCGACTGTCCTTCTCGGGGTCTATATCTTT
>WALA01000011.1 GCA_015523085.1 Candidatus Aenigmatarchaeota archaeon | reverse complement strand
TCTCGGATAAAACCTTTTTTCTAAAAGGGTTTTTGAAGTGATCTTCTTAAGAAAGGGCTTCTATGGTCGTCCCTATCTTCTCCCCATTGAGAACGCGGATTATGTTCTCCGGGTCGCTTCCGACTATGTGCGTCGTTATTCGATTCTTCGATATGATTTCAAGAGCGGTCTTGTCAACAACGCCGTAATTTACCGGAGCTCCGTCCTGCGCCAATGAGAGCGCGTTCTCGAACTTTATGGACTTGATGAGCTCGGCGTCCTCAAACTTTTTCGGGTCCTTTGTGTAAACGCCGTCGACGTCCGTGAGTATTATAATCTTGTCCGCGCGCACCTTCTCCGCTATTATCGCTGCCGTTCCGTCACTGCTGTGCCCCGGCTCGAATCCAGATGCGACCAGCGGCGCTCCGTTCACATCGCTCTCGCGCTCGGCGAATTTCGCGCCTATGAGATACGCAAGCGTCCGGCCGTTCGCGTGAAGAATGTCTATGAGAACCCACTCCGCCTGATCGTGTGGGAGCAAGTCCTTGATGGAGTTGTAGTAATTTCTTGCTATCTTCCCACCGCCTATGACGACGTACAACTCGTTTTCCTTTATCACCCTTTTCAGCACAGGAACAAGACGCTCGAAATACGACCTTATGGGACCGTTTTCGCCGATAGAAATAGACCCGCCGATCTTAACAACAATTTTTGCCATCCAATCACCAATAACCTTTCACACGCACCAATTTAAAATTTAATGCACAATTCTTATGCATGAAGAAGTCGATACTCAAGGAGCTCGGCGTGAGCTCAAAGTCGCCGTGCGATGCGATGGACGCATTCCGCGACGCCATGTCAAACGACGTGAAGATACTCGAGAAGCTCATAGACGGGAACGATGATTTTGAATCGCTCGTGATACGCAGTATGTTCACGAAGAAGGAGCGCCGCGACATGATACCCATTTACACGAAAATCCAGTCGATGCTTTGGAAATCACTGACCGTGGGAAAGAACAGCGACGACTGCGACAAATTCATTTCTGATGCGTGGAGCGATTGGACAAAAGTCCACGCGAAAGTCGTGGAGATAATAAACAAAATTTCTGATGGGTGGAAAAAGGTCGAAATCAAGCGCGGAAATGCGTACTATTTGTACTGAGGAAAACTTTAAATACCAGTGATACAATATATCACTTGGAAGTAATTAAATATTAGAAAAATGGAGGCGTGTGTGTATGGTGGACATCGTAAAGGAAAAACCGACTGATGATGAAAAGACGTACAAACCAAAAAAGGAAGAGGAGAAAAAGAAAAAAGTTGATTTGAAGAAGCTACGGGAGAAGAAGTTCAAGCTCGCCAAGAAATTCGCGGACCAAATAGTCAAGAAGTACGACGGTGCAATAAAGTCCGTCGTTGTCTTCGGTTCTGTGGCCCGAGGGGATATGAACGAAAAGAGCGACCTGGATATCATAGTCATTTACGACGACGTTCTCGCCAGGATGACGGATGAGATGAAGGAGAAATTTGATCGTGACCTTCACGACATAGCCAAAAAGATAGACGAGGACATGTCCATACAGCCGGCGTGGTCCTTGACTGAGTTTTGGGAAATGGCAAGAACCGGACATCCATTGCTCGTCACGATAGTCCGTGACGGATGGGCTGTTTACGACACCGGATTCTTCATACCGTTCCGAAAGTTGCTTGAAATGGGAAAGATACCATCAACGCTTGAAGCCGTTGAGGTTTTCATATCGAACGCGCCGCAGAAGATACTCAAAGTGGAGAACATGAAACTCTACATGATAGCGGAGGACCTTTACTATGCCGTTCTCAACGCATCGCAAGCGCTTTTGATGTACCTCGGGTACAACGTACCGTCGCCGAAAAACACCCCCAAGGTTTTCAGGCA
This sequence comes from Candidatus Aenigmatarchaeota archaeon, assembly GCA_015523085.1. Lineage (GTDB taxonomy): Archaea > Aenigmatarchaeota > Aenigmatarchaeia > GW2011-AR5 > WALA01 > WALA01. Next base: position 9,189 of record WALA01000011.1, on the reverse strand, counting down.
GTACATAGTTGGAGCAGGTCTCGTTGACGAGAAGTACGCCAACTTCCTCGAGAAAATCATAGAATTCCGCAAGAGGGTTGAACACAAGGAAATCACGAGCGTCAGTGGAATTCGCCTTGACAAGTACATAAGGCGTTCCAAGGCATTTGTCGCGAAGATGATGCACATTCTCCAAAAGTTGCAGGTTCAGAAAAAGGCAAAGATGATCAAGGACAACTACGAAACGATGCTCGGTGCGTGCCTTATGAAGTTGAAGGAAATGGGCAAGCTCGAAAGCGACCCAACGAAACTCCCTGTGACAATCGACAAAAACATATTTTCCGACAAGAAGCAGTACAGGGAGATATTCAAGAAAGTCATAGCGATGAGAAAGATGCTCGAAGACGGAAAGATACGCGAGCTTCCTGAGAAGGATGTTGAGCTCGTCAAGCACTACGTGGACAGGTTCGTGCGCGACCTTGGTCTCACGAAAGAGGAGATCGAGAAGAACAAGGGCATAATCAACGAGCTTGAAGATAGTGCAAAAGAAAAATCAGACAAAAAGGGCAAGGAAAAGAAATAAAAAACAGCGTGACAAATAATTTTAGGGTGATGTTGTGAAAACAGAATTTGTTGTGCATGGTTATTGGATAATCGGAGCTCTGTTCTTGACGTTCGGATGTCTCATACTCGGAAACATAGAATGGGTTGAAGGGACGACAAAGTCAAGCTTCATAATATCACTCGTGCTCGCGTTCTTGCTTTTGCTGATAGGTGGACTGTTCTGGATATCATCAGCGATAAACGCGAAAGAACTCATAAAATAAAATTTTGAAATAATTTTATGTTATTTTTTATTTCTTATTCCGTTGCTTCTTTTGCGGCGGCTGCTTTCGGCTGCTTCATGAGCTCCGTTTTCCTTATTTCCACGGCGCCGACCGGGTATATCTTTCTGAGCTCCGATTTCAACTTCTTTGCCATTTCGCCGCTGATTATGTCCTTTATCGTGTCGTCGAGCGTCTTGGACTTCCATTCGCCGAGGAGCTCTTCCGTGCGCTTCCTGACGCTCGTGTTTATCGAGTTGCTCGTATTCCTGAGAAGTATGATGAGAACCTTGAATCTTATTTTCGACCCATCGCCGAGAGTCACATCCTTTATGACGTCAACGCGCTCGGACCTTCTCTGGACGAGGCGGTAAACGCGCTCCCTGACTATTTCATGACCGACGAAATTCGTGTACGCTTTCGTGCCTTCTATTTTATAGACCTTCAATTTCACCTTTATGTAGAATTTTGAGAAGTCGTCGTTGAGCTCAACCAAGCTCGCATCGTACGTTCGCCCCATTATGTTCTTCGAGTCGAACGCCGGAGTCTCACCTACGACTTTGTTGCCGAAAATCGGCGGTGCGATGATTTGGTACCATTCTTTGTTCAATCCCACGATATCACCATTTCAATTCAAACTTTAATGAATTATCTAACCAAATGTTTATAAACATTGGTCACAACATTTGTAAAGGTTTAAAAGTTTTTAAAGTTTATTTATGATAAACTTGAAGTGGTGTTTAAATGGCAAGAATGCATTCTAGAAAGCACGGCAAATCCGGGTCCAAGAAGCCCGACGAAATAAAGAAACCGACGTGGTTGCAGTACGACAAGATAGAGGCGGAAAAAATAGTTGTGAAACTTGCCAAAGAGAATTACACTCCAGAGCAGATAGGTCTCATTTTGCGCGACCAGTATGGCATACCCGACATAAGAATATACGACGAGCGCATAACGGACATACTTAAGAAGAACAACATGCTTTCCGAGATTCCAAGCGATTTGTTTTCGCTGCTCAAGCGGGCAGTTGCGCTCAGGAAGCATCTTGAAAAGAACAAAAAGGACTCGACATCCAAGCGCGGACTCGAACTTCTCGAATCGAAGATACGCCGACTCGTCAAATATTATAGACGAACTGGACGCCTTCCTGAGAAGTGGAAGTACGACCCAGAGAAGGCAAAACTTCTTGTCAGATGAAGAAATTCGTTCTAACTTTTTATCCTTTTACTTTCAATTCTATTCATGGAAGTCATATCACAGGGAGCTGAGGCCATAATTTACAAAGACGGCGATGTCATAGTCAAGTTCCGCGTTCCGAAAAAATACAGGATAAAGGAGCTCGATGAAAAATTGAGAAAGAGCCGCACGAAGCGCGAGGCAAAAATACTCCGAGACCTTTCCGATATGAACGTTCCGAAATTGGTGGGCGTTGAAAAGTACACTCTAAAAATGGAGTTCGTGCGCGGAAAAAAGCTGAAAGACGTTCTCGTACCTGATATGTGCACAACAGTCGGCGAGATGGTTGGAAAGATGCACGCGCGCGGGATAATGCACGGCGACCTAACAACATCAAATATGATACTCAACGATGGAAAAATTTATTTCATAGATTTCGGCCTCGGAAAGTACACGAAGAAGGTGGAAGATTTCGCGGTTGACATACTCGTTTTCAAGCAGTGCCTCAAAGCAAGCCACATAGATGTGTTTGATGAGTGCTGGGAAAACTTTTTGAGCGGCTACTTCAAGTTTATGGGCAGGAAGGTACTTGACCGCGTCGAAAAGGTCGAAAAGCGAAGACGGTACTCCTAAGGTGTTATGAATGGAATTCAACGATTTTGTGAGAGGCGCGTCAAAAATTTTAAGCGGGAAAAATTACATAAAAATAGTTTCTCATTACGACGCCGACGGACTTTCGAGCGCGGCAATACTCTCTTCGGCGCTCGGACGCGAAGGAAGGGACTTTTCCGTGCGCATAGTAAAGCGCGTGTCAAATGAGCTCATCGAGGAGATAAACGACGAGAACCCGGACCTCGTGATTTTCAGCGACATAGGCGCGAGCTACGACCTCACCAATCTCAAAGTTCAGGGACTCATACTCGATCATCACAAGCCGAAAAAGCTTTACGGAGGAAACGTTCTCGAAGTCAATCCGATGTACTATGGAATAGAGGAGCTCTCTGGAAGCGGCGTCTCGTATCTTTTCGTGAAAAATCTCAACAGGTTGAACACGTACCTTTCGTACCTTGGAATAGCGGGGGCAATAGGCGACATACGCCCGATGGTGGGAATGAACTATATGATACTTCGGGATGCGGAAGCGGTTGGCGTTGTGAAGCTTTCCAAGTCGCTGAACGTTTTCGGAACGTCGACGCGCTCCATACACAAGTCGCTGTACCTGAACGAAATACTTCCGAACATCAATTCCGAGTCGTCGTCAGTTCAGTTCCTATCAAACGTTGGGATAGAGCTCAAGAAGGACGGAAAGTGGAAAACGCTGGACGACTTGACAGAGGATGAAATGAGAAAACTCGTCTCCGCCATAATCGAGGAGCGCATAAAGAACGGATTCACTAACCACGATGACGTTTTCGCAATGAGGATGAACATGCCGAAACTTGGCATGGACATAAACGAGTTCTCAACCGTGCTGAACGCATTCGGCCGCCTTGACAGGTATTACGAAGGTGTGAAATTCGCGTTGAATCCGACGAAAGACGTTGCGATGAAGACGTACAAAGATTACCGCGTGTCCATAGGGCGCTACATGAGGTGGATGAAACAAAATGTCGAACTCTCCGATTTCACAATAGTCGATGCTGGGAAGCACATAAATCCGAATTTCATAGGTATCGTTTGCTCCATGATAATAAAGTCAGAAAACGTGGGGACGATAATCGGCCTCGCTGACGATGGGGATATGATAAAGATATCGGCGCGTTCGAAGCTCGGCGACATGAGCAAGTTCGTCAATTCGCTCGTTGACAAGTTCGGTGGCGAGGCGGGTGGTCACATGGAAGCTGCCGGCGCGTCCATACCGATTGAAAAGAAAGAAGAATTGCTCGATGAGCTCACGAGGATTTCTTCCGCGGCCGTCAAAAAATAATTTAAATACTTTTCTATTCAGTATATAGTGTAGTTTTAACCTATGAACATTCGTGAGGTGGAATGTATGGATACGAATAGAATTCTTGAAATTGTGGAAGTTGCACGCGAAACCGGAAAGATAAGAAAGGGAATCAACGAGGTTACAAAATCCGTTGAACGCGGCCAGGCAAAGGTTGTCATAGCCGCCGAGGATGTCAACCCACCAGAAATAATCATGCATCTTCCTGCTCTCTGCGAGGAGAAGAAGATAAAATTCATCAAAGTTCCGAGCAAGTCGGAGCTCGGCCGAGCAGCAGGGCTTGGCGTTCCCACATCAGCGGTTGCAATCGTTGAAGCTGGTCAAGCTGATATAAAGTCGATAGAGTGATAAAATGAGCGCGACACCGGCACAGGTAATTCAAATTTTGAAAAGGTCTGGAATCAAAGGAATAACCCAAGTTCGATGCAAGGTCATCGAGGGTCACGAAGAGGGGAAAGTTCTCATAAGAAACGTCGTTGGTCCAGTGAAACTCGGGGACATTTTGATGCTCACAGAAGTTGAGATGGAGAGCTCGGGCAGCATAGATTCAAGGAGGAGATAATCATGGTGAAATGTAGCTTCTGCGGGAAGACCATTGAAAACGGCACGGGCATAATGTACGTCAAGGCGAACGGTCAGGTCTATTGGTTCTGCTCGACGAAATGCGAGAAGAACATGCTCAAGCTCAAACGTGACCCAAGAGATATAAAGTGGACTGAGAAGTGATTGTTATGGCAAAGAATCTTGTAAGAATATCTTCAACCGACATCGACTCGTCGTTGAATTTAGAGAGAGCTCTGATGAAGATAAAAGGCGTCAGCTTTTCATTTTCAAACGGGCTCATCAAAGCTCTCGGTCTCGATCCGAATAAAAAAATTGGCGACCTGTCGAAAGAGGAAATAAAAAAGATTGAAGACGCCATAAGAAATCCGCCGTTGCCGCGATTCATGCTTAACAGAAGAAAGGACCCGGAGACAGGAAAGGACATGCACCTGTCCGGAACGGCGATCGACATAAAGCTCAGGTCGGACATCGACAATCTGAGAAGAATACGCGCGTACCGTGGAATACGTCATGAGCTCGGACTTCCTGTACGTGGTCAGAGGACAAAATCGTCTTTCAGGAAGAACAAGATTAGCAAAGTTGGTAGAAGGAAGTAGTGAGGAGATCTTATGGGGCATCCTAAAAAATTGAGGAAAAAATACGAAACTCCGAAGAAGCCGTACGACAAGGAGCGACTCAATGAGGAGAGCAAACTCGTTAAGGATTACGGACTCAAAAACAAGCGCGAACTTTGGAGAGCGGAGAGTATGCTCAGGAATTTCAGGAGGATAGCCCGAGAGCTCCAGGGTAAGAAGGACGAGAAAAAGGAGAAGGAGCTCATAGACAAGCTCGTGAGAATCGGGCTCATCGCGCCGAAATCAAACTTGGATGACGTTCTTGAGCTCAAGGAAGCCGACATACTTGAAAGGCGACTTCAAACGGTTGTGTTCAAGCGCGGACTTGCCAAGACGATCAAGGCGGCAAGGCAGCTTATCACACACGGTCACATTCTCATAAACAAGAGAAAGGTCTGGTGGCCGAGCTACATAGTTCCTGTTGCCGAGGAAACCAAGATCACGTTGGACCCGAAGATGAATAACGCTCTTACGGTCAAACCGAATGTTGAAAAGAAGTCAAGCAAGGATGAAAAGGCCGATAACAATTCCAAAGAGGGAGAAAATGGAGAAGAAAAGAAGTAGGAAGGAACGATGGGGAATATGCTACATTTACTCCTCAAAAAACAATACCATAGTTCATATTACGGACATAACGGGCGCTGAGACGATAGCGCGATTCTCGGGCGGCATGATAACTAACCAGGACCGCTTGAAAGGCACGCCGTTTCCAGCCATGAAGGCAGCGCAGCGCGCCGTCGAAAACGCGAGGATGATGGGAATAACGGGTGTTCATATTAAAATCAGAGCTCCGGGCGGACACAAGAGCAAGGTCCCTGGAAAGGGAGCTCAGTCAGCCATACGCGCCATAGCGCGCGCCGGATTGAAAATAGGTAGAATAGAAGACGTGACTCCAATACCTCACGACTCCACCAAGAAGAAAGGTGGACGCCGCGGAAGAAGGGTGTGATGATGAAGATAAGAATACTCGAAGAAAAAGACAAGCGCCTAAAAGTGATGGTTAGTGAGGCGGACAATCGCTTCATGAACACGTTGAGAAGATTCGCGTACGGCGAAGTTCCAACAATGGCCATAGATGTTGTGCGCTTCCAAGAAAACACATCCGGAATGTACGATGAGATAATCGCGCACAGACTCGGACTCATACCTTTGACATACGATGGCAAGTCGTACTCTTATGGAGACAAGAAAAAAGTGACGTTCGTACTTGAAAAGGAAGGCCCGTGCGTCGTGCGTTCAGGCGATATGCGCTCGACGGACGATTCCGTCAAACCGGTGTACGACAACATCCCAATTGTGACACTCGCCGAGGGTCAGAAGCTCAAATTTGAGGCGGATGCGATTGTCGGAAAGGGAAAGGAGCACGCAAAGTGGCAGGCCGCCATTTTCGGATACAAAAACGTCCCTTCGATAAAAATAGACAAGAAGAAATGTACGAACTGCGACAAGTGTGTGGAAGTTTGCCCGAAAGGTGTGTTAGTCAAGAAAAACGGTACCATAGGTGTTGAGAATTCGATCAACTGCGATTTGTGCAACAGATGTGTTGAAGTGTGCCCGGACGGAGCAATAACAGTTGGTTATGACAAAAATTCATTTTACGTTGATGTTGAAAGCGTTTGCGGGCTTTCCGCTCGCGACGTAGTCAAGAAGGCTTTAGAGGAAATGAAATCACACGTCGATGATATTTCAGGAAAAATCTCAAAGGCGCTTAAGTAGGCACCCTGTTCATATTTCGGATGCGGGGGTGCCCGAGCCTGGTCAAAGGGGCAGGACTTAAGTCCTGTTCGTGAGAAATCCTGTGGCTTAGTGCCTTCGAGGGTTCAAATCCCTTCCCCCGCACTGATGCTCATAAAAATCAAGCAGGTTGATAAACGTGAAAAGAGAAAAGACAAATCCAGAATTGAAGGAGCTCATAGATAAATTTAAACGTGGGAGCAAAGCGTACAAGCTCATAGGGAAGTACTTATCAAGACCTAAAAGAAAATCGGCGCCCGTGAATCTCGCAAAAATCAACCGGGTTGCCATGGACGGTGACGTCGTGATAGTTCCAACAAAAGTGCTGGCCATTGGGAACCTGGACAAAAAAGTCAAGATTTATGCCCTTTCGTATTCAAAAGCATGTAAAGCCAAGATATTGAATAGCGGCTCCGAGATACACGGCCTCTCGGAAGTCGTGGACAAAAAGATTAAAGGAAGAATTGTCGTATGAGGTGTTAATGATGATAATAGATGCAAGCAATGCTGTTGTCGGGCGACTGAGCTCATACGTGGCGAAACAATTGCTCAAAGGCGAGAAGATAGTAATAATAAATGCGGAAAAGGCCATAATCACGGGAAAGAAAGAGTCCATAATCCGCGAATTCGAGGAGAAGAGAGCTCGCGGAGTTCCTAAATACGGTCCGTTCTTCCCGAAAAGGCCGGATCTCATACTCAGGAGAATAATACGCGGAATGCTTCCGTACAAAAAGCCCCATGGGTTCAAGGCATACAAGAATTTGAAGGTTTATATGGGAAAGCCCGAAGGACTTGAAGGCGAAGCGAAAAAATTCGGAAAGGAGATAAAGACAAGTTACATGACACTTTATGATATTTCAAGAAAACTTGGTTGGAGTGATTAAATATGGTCAGACAAAAGATAATTCAGACGATCGGAAAAAGGAAGAAGGCCATTGCGCGCGCTGTCGCAAAGTCTGGCAGTGGCATAGTCAGAATAAATTCAAAGCCACTGGATTCGTTTTCGACGAAGTACATAAGAATGTGGATAAAAGAACCGCTCATGCTTGCAGGGAAACTGTCGAGCAAGCTCGACATTGATGTAACCGTCAATGGGGGCGGCGTTTGGGGGCAGGCCGGTGCTGTTAGAACGGCGATCGGACAGGCCCTTGTTAAATTTGATGAAAAGCTCAAAGAAAAGTTCATTGAATACGACAGGACACTCTTGATTTCGGATTACAGGAGAACTGAGCCACACAAGCCGTCAAGGTCGTCAGCTGGTTCGAGAAGGACGAAACAACAGAGTAAGAGGTAGATTTTGATGATGCCACCTATAAGATGCCCGACGTGCGGAAAGCCGCTTGGACAATATTGGGACGAATATGAAAGCCGTGTGAAAAAAGGCGAAGACCCTAAGAAGGTTTTGGACGATCTTGGAATAGAGAGGTACTGCTGCCGCACGACCATGCTGACGTCCGTAGACCTCATGGGGCTTGTCGCAAAATTCAAGAAGTGAACTACACAAATTTTTCCAAAACCTTTTTCTCATCTTTTGGAATTTCAAGCTTCTTTATTATCGGCTTGATAGTCGGTAGCATCTTTACGAACCTTTCGACAGACATGTGAACGTACGATGCGTACTTCTTCACAACTTCGAGGTCGTCTGATGACATTTTGTTTTTTCTGAACCTCCTTGGCGGAGCGTAGCGAACGAACTTCTTGTACTTCTCATTCTTGCACAAGCTCACTCCCGCGAGAATGTCGTAAAGGTATGACATCAAGCCCCATGATTGCCTCTTTTTTATCTGGGCTTCTATGAAATCTTCGAATGATACGACGTCAAACGCCTTGCTTATTTCGTCCGGCTTTTCGTATTCGTTTGGTATGTTCTCCTCTATCCACCACTTGAGCTCACTTATGTCCTTGTCGGAATTTTTTATTGCGTTCAGCGCGTTTTCGTACGTGCTTGACTTAAATATTATTCCGAGGACTTCGAACACGTTTTGGAGGCTGTCCCGATAGAAGTCAACGTTCCTCGATTCGAGGTCGAGTATGGCGGCGCGAAGGTCGCCGTTTGATTTTCTCGCTATTTGCTCTATGGTGCGCGCGTCGATTTTCATTTTCTCCTGCCTGACTATTCTTGTGAGTATGGACTTCACGGTGTCTACGCGTATCTTGAAGAATTTCACGACGTTGAGCTTCGATATTATTCCACGCAGCGAAGAGTCGTAAATGTCGTTGACTATGAGAACAACGGGGAACTTCGACATCTTTATGAGCTCATTGAGGCCTTTCGACGACGACAACGTCTCGGCCTCATCGAGGACTATGACCTTTTTCTTCTTGAAAAGGCTTTGCTGCTGGGACGAAC
>WALA01000010.1 GCA_015523085.1 Candidatus Aenigmatarchaeota archaeon | reverse complement strand
GGTCAAGGAGCATACGGTGTACACAGGCAAGTACTTCGTGTACGGAATACGATGGAGCAGGATAAATGAGCTCATTCCGTCGCTGAGGAAAAACGAAAACGTGAGAACGCTTGGCGTCCACTTCCACAGAAAAACGCAAAACGTCGGGGAGTGGTCCCTCAAGGACGAGTTCGAGGATTCAATCGGAGAAGCCCTGGATGACATCGACATCGTGATGATAGGCGGCGGCATACCGGTGAAGTACGCGAATTCCAAGCCCGACACAAAGAGCATCTTTCGGCGCATAGATGAATTTCACGATTTTCTGAAGGACAGAAAGATAAAATTTGGCATGGAGCCCGGAAGATTCATAGCGGCACCGTCCGTCGAACTCATAACAAATATAATCAACGCGTACGAAGGAAACCTCATACTTGACTGTTCCATATACAACGCATACATGGACACGTTCTTGATGAACATCCGCCTTCCCGTGAAGGGTGAAAGCGACCACGGGTACAAGTACGTCCTCAAGGGGCGCTCTCCGGATTCGCTTGACATATTCAGGTACAAGGTTTTCTTCGAAAACGAGAAGAAAATAGGCGATGAAATAATATTTTTAAATGCCGGCGCGTACAATTTTCACACGGACTTCGGATTTCTCCCAAGACTCCGAACGGTTATAGCTTAGTCGGAATCTCTGTAAAGTCTCAACAAGTTTGTATCTATTGACGGGCCCTCTCTTTCACGCTTGTTCGGCTCTCTCATATTGTAATATTCTCCGAGCCGTTCAGAAACAAATCTTTCATAGTCCTTATTTTCAAGCTTCTTTTTCCCGAGCTTTACTCCGTCTTTATATTCCACCAAACCACCCCATTTAGATTTTGCAGTGAGCAAAATTGAACATGCTAACGAGCTCGGCGTTTCAAAGACCTGCGGTCTCTGAAATGAACCCACGTTCAAATCCGCAAATTATTTTCAATGCTCCGGGTGGGATTTGAACCCACGTCCCAGCCTCGAGAGGGCCGAATCCTTGACCGGACTAGACTACCGGAGCTCACTTCTTCTTTCTTTTAACACGAACATTTTTAAGTCTTTTGAGTCGTTTCCTTATGTCTCTCGACGATATCTTCCTTCCGCGCTTTGTCAAGTAGGGAATGACAAACACGTTGAGCTCCTTCATCCCAAGTGAGCGCCTCCGCTCATTTATCAAATTGACGTTTTCAAGTGTGTCCTTCGTCGCGACGATTGCATCGGTGTCTTCGGTGAGGCAAAATCCGTACGCGTCGTTTATTTCAAAAATTTTATATTTTATGCCCGAACTTTTCAAGAATCGTTCCACATTCGCCTTGCGCGAGGAGAAACTCTCTATATCAGTGTCTTTCTTCTTGGCCATTTCATCGGATGTTATGCCTATCATCAATTCGCGACCGTAAAAGTACGCCATCTTGAGAAAGTAGCGATGGCCACTGTGAAATCTATCAAATGTTCCGGCGGCAACAACACGATCGTACTTGCCCCGATGCATGCGACCGAGAACATCGAGCGCCCTCTCTTTCTGCGTCGCGATAACAAACTTCCCGCCCATTCCGTACACGACTGCATCATCGTCGTTCGAGTATATCATGGCGGGTATCGCAAGAAGATCTTCCTCCCCATCCACGTATATGACTTTTCGCGAAGCGGACGATATTGCGAACCTTATGATCTCAATGGCCTCGTTTGTTATCGAACCTGGAGGATTCGTGATTTTGAAATCGTATTTGATTCTCCGTGTTCGCACGTTCCTCATCGTCCGAAAGTCAACGATAGCAATTGGATAGAAATCGGAGAACGTCGCCGTGGATATGTCTCCGACCGTTATGACGCGCTTGTACGAGCTCAGTTCATCTTTCGCCTTGTTCGCCGTGAGCAGCTTTCCAAACGGCTTGCGGAGCTCGGCGCGCAGAGAGTTCGTTATGAGGTACATATCCATCCAATTTATCAGAGTTTGAAAACTATTTAAAAACTATAGCCAAATTTTATTGGTGATGAAATGGCAAAGAAGACTGTATTGCCTAATGCAACTGTTGTAAGAATAGCAAAGGAATCCGGAATTCAAAGAGTTGCTGGATTCGGAGCAGGAGAAGTCGTGACAAAGGCACTCAGAAAGAAGTTTGAGGCGCTTGCAAAGCTCCTGAAGAAAGAGAAGAAAAAGACGCTCACAAAGGAGATGCTTGAAGCAGCACTCGCGTAAACTCTTCTTTTTTATTCTTTTTTGAATTATCATTCTTATGAACCAACGGAATGTATGGGACGGCATCGCAAATTCTTGGAATAACTTCAGAAGCCGCCCGATAAAATGGCTCGAAAAATACGCCAAATACGTTCATGGCCGAGCTCTCTTTTTCGGCTGCGGAAACGGAAGAAACTTCGAGCTCTTCAACGCGGACATATACGGAGTGGATATTTCCTATGAGATGCTCAAACGCGCAAAGGGAAGGCGCGTCCTGTCCAACGAGCTCCTTCCGTTCAAAAGCGGCTCGTTCGACTCAATCGTGTCGATAGCGTCTCTTCACTGCATCGTTCGAAGAAATGCCGCGATAAACGAGTTCAAGCGCGTCTTGAGGCCGGGCGGTCTCGTGCTCGTAAGCGTTTGGAAGAGATGGCAGTGGAGATTCTTCCCAAAAAATCTTTTCACAGGAGACGTCTACGTTCCATGGAGAAAAAGAAGCGGAACATTAATGCGCTACTATCACCTTTATACGAAAAGTGAGCTCATGAACGATTTCAAGGATTTCGATTTGATAGAAATAAAAGAAGAAAAAGGCAACATAGTCGCCGTTTTTAGAAATCGGACTTGAATCCTTCTTCGACGGCGCGAACCAAAAGCTTTATTGTGTTCTCAACGTCCTTTCTGTTTATCATCTCGTTAGGTGAGTGGATGTACCTCGATGGTATTCCAACGGATGCGGACGGTATTCCACGACCGGTTATGTAAATTATAGCGGCATCCGTGACTCCTCCGTCCGTAACGTCAATTTGGTACGGTATCTCATTGTTGCGTGCAATGTCGATAAGCCACCTGTTCACGTACGGTGATGCGACAAGTCCGCGACCGGCCGCCTCGACGTGGGTTATTATCGGTCCAGCTCCGAGCTTTGGTGGCGCCTCCTTTTCCTGAACCGCCGGCGACCCACCTGCGAGCCCCGTGTCAACCGATATCGATATGTCCGGTGATATGTTGTACGCCGCAACCCGAGCTCCTTTAAGTCCAACTTCTTCCTGAACGGAAAAGACGAAGTACGCAGTTCCGTTGAAGTTCTTGAGCGACTTTATCATCTCTATGAGGACGAGAACGCCTATTCTGTTGTCAAGCGATTTTGATACGAAGTTGTCTCCAATCTCTTCAAATGTCGACTTCCAGACTATCGGATCGCCAACGCGTATTCCCATTTTTTCAACTTCCTCTCTTGACGATGCTCCGACGTCTATGAAGAAATCCTTCAGCTTAAGGGGGCGTTTCATCTCTTCCTCGTCCATTATGTGCGGTGGTTTTGATCCTATTATACCCGTGACCATCTTTTCGCCAAGTATGACAACGCGCTGGTTTATGACCGTCGGAGGCCAAAACCCTCCAACCGGAACGAAGTATATGAAACCGTGCTCGTCTATGTATTTCACGACGAACCCTATCTCATCCATGTGAGCATCAAACATGTAAACCGGCTTTCCACTTCCTATGCGACAAATCAGATTTCCTATGTTATCTATCTTTACCTCGTCGCAATAATCCTTGACTTCGGATATTATCAAGTCGCGAACACGCTCTTCGTGACCGGAGGCGCCATACTCTTCGCAAAGTTTTTTCAGCAAATTCACATCCATGATATCACCAATCATATTTTAACTGCAAACATTTTAATTGTTATAAAATAATTTTGATCATGAGAGTTGCAGTTGCGTTTTCAGGAGGAAAGGACTCGACGTACGTTATAAAGGTGGCTAAAGATTTGGGTTATGACGTGGCATGCCTTATCACCGCAGTTTCGGAAAACAGGTACAGCTACCTCTTCCACACTCCGCTGATCTCGATGACGAAAGTGCAAGCAGATGCGATGGAAATACCGCTCATCACGTTCCGCACAAAAGGAGAGAAAGAGAGCGAGTTAGCCGACTTGAAAACGGCGCTCAAGAGGGCCAAGGATGAATTTGGTGTACAAGGTTTGGTTACAGGGGCGATGCGCTCCACGTATCAGGCAACGAACTTCGAGAAAGCGTGCGACAACGTCGGGCTTTGGTGCTTCAACCCCATTTGGCTAAACGACGACGTGGTGGAGGACGAAATGAAGGAAATGGATATAATTATCGCCGCCGTTGCGGGATATCCGTTGAAAGAAGACGTCCTTGGAATGAGGCTAAAAGACGTCTCTCTACCAAAGGAGATAAACAAAGTCGGTGAAGGCGGCGAATTCGAAACGTTTGTACTCGACGCGCCGTTTTTCAAGAAAAGAATTGTAATAGATGAATTCGACAGGGAGTACAAGAATTACAGCGGGAGAATAATTGTGAAAAAGTTTAGGATCGTGGAAAAATGATATCAATAATATCAACGTGCAGCGAACGTTTGTCGGAAAAGGAGTTTGTGGACCCACTCGTTAGAATAGCAAAGAAGTTTGGTCCGGTGAAAGTGACTTCCTATAAGGACGATATCATAAAAGCCGATGCGTACATCATATCAGGAACCGTCCTCGCGGATTTTGACTACGAAAATTATGTGGAAAATTTTTCCGATCTCAAGAAAGAAAATGTTCTTGGAATATGCGCCGGATATCAAATACTGATGTCATTGTTTGGAGAGCGCCTGAGCGAAAAAAAGTACATTGGTGTCGCGCAAACGGATATAGGAAAAGCATATTTTCTCTTCTCGAAGATAGTTGAACGTCCGACCAACTTCACCACACTCGTGGCAGCAGAATTTCCATTTGGAAAAATTCCGGTGTACGTGAAGCACAAGAGCCACAACATTTTTGCCACAGCATTTCATCCGGAGGTCTACAACGTTGAAATCATTGAGGATTTTCTTAGAAGGTATGCGGAGGGCCGGATTTGAACCGACGAACCCATTCCTCGAACGTTTTTTGGCGATTCTCTAAGGGACTAGGTGTCTCAACGACACCGATCTGAGCTTCGCCCTCATTCCTAAGCCTAGCGCCTTTGACCAGACTTGGCTACCTCCGCATTCGATTAATTAATTAAAGTGCAAAAGTTTAAAATATTGACACGACTCTTCCAAATTTGCTCATTTCCCCTCGAACCACGCGCTCAGGGTATTCATCAAAGAACGTTAGGTGGGAGCGCACGTTCGTGTCGCTTGACCCGAATCCGACGACAACGACATTCCCTCGCTTGAGCATTCCCTTGGCGAGCTCCGACTCGTGCCTTCCACTGACGGCAAGGGCGC
>WALA01000009.1 GCA_015523085.1 Candidatus Aenigmatarchaeota archaeon | reverse complement strand
TCTCCACTTTCCCGATCATTCTTGTTGAATTCGACGTTTATCGTATGATTCAATTTCCTCTTCTTTTTGTTTATTATGTCAAACATGTTCACCTGGCGCCCGTGCCCGAGGAGCTCATCCCGGCTTATGCCCATGGATTCGAAGATTCGCTCGATTGGTGGCAGGAGTTGATTGTTAATATAGTATTCGGAATCTATCTGAATGTGGTGCTTCTTGACGTACTTCGGATCCTCCGCGCGCTTGGAGAGCATTTGGTTGCCCTTGATTATGACGAACCCTATGCGGTCGCCCATCTTCGGCGCTTCGGCCGGGTTTCGCCGCGCCATCTTCTTGGCGAGCTCGATGTGCGGCAGCATTCCGTCGTAGTGATCCGGGGACTTCGTTATGCCCTTGACTATGGTGAGGTCATCTATATTTACCTTTCCTGATTTTAATTCGTCAATTGTCTCACGGACTATGTTTATGGACTTCTTGACATCACCTGTCTTGAGTATGATTTCGAGTATCCTGTTCATGACGGATGTCACGAGCGGGCACCAGTCCCTGCGAACGGTTTCTATGCCCTTCATGTCAATCTTGTCCTTCCACCCTCCATCGGGCGTCTCGTCGAACTTCCAGCCGGCGTAGCGCTTCTTCGTGAGTATGAGGAACGTTCGGTAGAGCTTGTCGAAGTCGAGCACGAGGTAGCCCGGAAGCTGGTCTGAGACGTACTTCGCCATCTTTTTGGCGAGCTCCGCCGCCTCGTCTATGTTGCTCGTGTTCGTCTCTATGAACACGGAGTCCGTGTCACCGTATATGACCTTGAATCCGTACGTGCTTTCAACTATCTTCTTCGTCTTCTGTATGTTCTCGCGCCCATACGAGGTTATGGAGTTCGCTATGTCTATCTTGTAAAGCCGTGAGCGGACGTAACCCATGTACCCGTAGAACGAGTTGGCCATTATCTTTATGGCGAGCTGCTTTGCGTTCAAAAGGTCGTGCTTCTTCTGGTCTTTTTCCTTCTTCATGGCGCGCTTTATGGCGAAACGCGTCTCGAGGAGCTCGCCGAGTATGTGGGGTATGACGCCTTTGCGCACTTCCGTGTCCACGAACTTCGCGCCCACTGGGGACACGTGGTGCGGGAATTTCTCGTATTCCTTGTTGAGTATGAGAGTCGTGGGGCATATGTTGAACGTCCGTATGAGCGATGGGTACAAGGACTTGAAGTCGAGAACCACGGTGCACGTTTCGGCGTGCAGCCCCGTCACGGGCTCGAGGACGGTCGCCCCCTTGAGCTCCTTTTCCTTCTTCTCGTTCTCACGACGGCGCGCCTCTGCATCGGACGGCTTCGGCATCATTATGAAGTTCCGCTTCTTGAATTCGTGCATGATTTTCGTCTCTATGCGGAGCGTCTGACCGGCCATGGAGTCCTGCAAGAGCACCCCGGAGAGCTTTGAAAGCTCGAAGAACTTGTCGAGCAGCTTCTTTTCAAGGACTATGCGCAGGGCGAGCTCCGAGTCCTTTCGGCAGTACTCGGCGAGTTTCGAGCGCTGCTGGGGCGTCCCGTTCCAAAGGTCGTTTATCTCGCTGTGCGCGACGTCCATCTTCTTGTCCCCTATGAGACCCTCGGCAACCGTGCTGAGGTCGTAGCGTATGAACTTCATGTACGGGTCGCGCTTGATTATGACATAGGGGTCGACGACGACGCGCCCGACTATCGTGACGCTCGTTGACGCCGCGAACTTCCTCGCGTACGCCTGTTTGTCTATCGTGCGCCCGAGGTAAGGAGCCACGCCAAAGTGCTTCATGCGCCCTATGACGAACGGAAGGTCGAAGTTCTCGATGTTGTAACCCGTGATTATGTCGGGGTCGTAGTCGTTTATGATGTCGAGAAACTTTTCGAGCATCTCCTTCTCATCGTTGAGTCCGATAGTGTCCTTCCCGCCAATGGGCCTCGCGGAGAGAACGAGCGATTTCTTTCCCCTGTATTCAGGCGAGAAGTTTATGGATATGAGTATGATCTCGTTGTTCGTATAATCATCGATTTTCTCGTTCTTCATGAACGATTCTATGTCGAATGAAAGATATCTCAATGGTGCGTTTTCCTGAACGTCAGCCTTCTTCATGCTCACAATTTCGTACGTCGGAACTTTCGATATGGAGCTCTGCACCTGCTTTGCATCCACGTCTATCCAATCCATGCCGTAAATGTCAAAGTCGATGAGGAATCTGTACTTGAAAAGTATGTCCGCCTCGAAGCACTTTATTCCGAACGATTCGAGCTTCTCGCGGAGCTCAGGCGTCTTCGAAGGTGTGGTTATCGTGATTTTGAAGAATTCCGACGGTTCCGGCTGGAATCCCATTGAAGGAAATGCTCTGACGCTTTCTATGGAGCGCACTTCGCCCGTGTACTCCTTGAGGACCGCCTTTATCTTGTCCAAGCTCCCCTGTGCGTAGAAGTATGGGTAGAAGTCCCTGTAGAAAAGGCAGACGCTACCGCCGTCTTTCTTTTTGCCGAATATTCTGACCATCGGCCGGTTGTTGTTCATTATGTAATCAACATCAAGCACTTGCACAAGCATTTTCACATCTCCTTCAACTCATTCCACTCGCGCGTCTTCAAGTCCAAAATGACCGGGCGTTCGACGTCGAGCATCGAGCCGCAATTGACTATAGTTATGGACTTATAATTTTTAATGTTTGGCTGGCCGTTCGAAACAACTATGTCCGGAACGACGTCGAGCACAAGGAAGTCCTCATTGAGTATGAGTGAGCTCCTTCCGAGATATCTCTTCTTGAGCATGTCCATGTTGAAATTCGTGACCATGAGTATGTTCACGCCGTTTATGTTTATCATGCTCGGGTTGGACAGAGGCGCGCCGAAGTTTATCTTTGGTGGCAGCGATGGATACGTTTTCGAATCCTTCGGTCCCGGAACTATGAAGAATTTCTTTCCATCGGGAAGTATTGTTTTCAGCTTTTCAAAGTCGCCGACGTTTCCGACGATTATTCCGTAATCATAACCGCCATTGAGCACATCCGAGAGGATGTCTATTTTCGACTGTGGTGCTTCGGCGAGCTCCAAGTCCGAGAGAAGAAGCACGCGCCCATCACCCGTCGCTGGAGAGCGCAATGGCACATCCGGGTATATGACCTCATCTGCGTATATGACCTTTCCGGCAGCGACTCCGCGCACGGCTATCATGTCATCGAGGTCGACGTTCCCGTTGTATATGACGCTCACGCTGCCCGTGACGTCTTCTATTTCAATGACGTTCTTACCATTCTTCCCCTTAACACCCTTGACCATACCGAGAACGGTCACGCGCTCGCGCTTTCCGCCGATTTTGTTTATGGAAACAAACTCGTTCCCAATGCGCTCTATGAATATTTTTTTCATCTTCTCGTACTTCGAATTGTAAAAGCTCAAGAATGTCTCTGTCGTGAGCTCCTCAGGTATGAACGTGAGGTTTTTGATTATTTTCACGCTGTTCACTGCGAAATCGCTCGGCTGAAGAACGAGCTTGTCGTACTTCTTCGAAAGGAATTCATCAATATCTTTGCCTTTCAGAAACTCGACCGCTGCCGGACTTAGAAGGTATCCGCGCTTGAAAAATTCATTGACGACGTCCGTTTCAATCACCCAAACTCTTCCTTCAGCATCTTATGAACGATGTCAAAGACGCGGCCATCGATTTCCAGGCTTATTTCACGCGTGCGGCCGTACCGACCTTTTGAGACAACGCGCGTCGTGATTATTCCAAGCATGTCGTACTCTGTTATGAGGTCGCTGACGCGCCTTTGTGTGAGAACGTTGAGTCCATTGACCTT
>WALA01000008.1 GCA_015523085.1 Candidatus Aenigmatarchaeota archaeon | reverse complement strand
TTCAGCGAAACCTTGTAAGAGTCCGTGAGAAGCATCTTTGAAAGGTCGAGCGTCTCGGGTGTCGCGACGGTTTTCGGGTGGCCCCTGTTGAAAAGCACGGGAATTGATCCGCAGTGGTCAAGATGCGCATGACTGAGCAAAACGGCCTCTATGTTGAGCGACGGAAGGTACTCCGGCTCTTCCGTTCCTATTTTGACACCATAATCCAGAGCTACGCGCCCATCGAGCAGGAAGCCCGATTTTCCGACTTCGTGAGCTCCGCCTAAAAATTCTATTTTAATTTTAATCACCTTCTAAAAAACTTGTTTTTAATGGTATAAATAGTTTTCTAATCGTTAAGATTGATATTACCAAACAATAATAATTTAAATGTTAATGAGCACGTTTTGCTTATGTATCTCATGGACGTTCCTAGGTTGCTGACGGAGAAGTACGAACCAGTGGATATAATGCACATCTTTATTCCGTATATGAGCAAAGCGGTGGATGAGGTTAATAATGAGCTCTATGCACGAAACAAAACATGGAAAAAGGCATTCATTATCAATGACATCGATATATTAATGTACGTTCCAATAGTTCCCATTGTGAAAAACAAGCCGGCTATTATTTCACGTATAGATGAAGAGCTTGTCAAAATGGCAAATGGCACACCCCTTTACACAGAAGAAATACAAGACAAACATCTTTACAATTTGGACTTGTTCAATTTTATAATGCACGGTGGTTTTGAGCATGATGGTGCTGAAGCATCCATAATTAATTTTGATGGGGAGCACAAGACAAAAATACTCGAAACGCTTTACGAAAGCATTGTTCGTCTCGAAGACAATCTGAACAATTATTTCGTCGGCAAATACGAGATTATAAAGCCGAATGCACCATTTAATTATTCTGTCAGTTAGGAAATACTTTAAAAATTCTTCTGACATAAATTAATGAGTATATTATATAGGTGTTGAAATGGACGTCGAGACAAAATTGGAAATTTTGAAGGCAGCTCCGCTCGAGGAGATAATCGTGGAAAATGAGCTCCGTGAGCTTCTCGAGACGAACGACCATCCGAAGCATTACATAGGGTTCGAAGTGTCTGGGCGCATGCACATAGGGACGCTCATACTCTCTGGGTTCATGATAAACCGATTCATAAAGGCGGGGTTCGACGCCACGGTGTTCCTCGCCGATTGGCACGCCTGGATAAACAACAAGCTCGGTGGCGACCTTGAGAAGATAAAACTTGCCGCCGACTACTTTGAGGAGGGTTTCAAATTCTTCTGCCCGGGTGTGAAGATAGTTCGCGGCTCGGACGTGTACGACAATGATTACTGGAGGAACGTCATAAGATTCGCGAAGAAGACGACGCTCACGAGGACGGTGCGATGCCTGACCATAATGGGGCGGAGCGAGAAGGACAAGCTCGACACTGCCCAGTACATCTACCCGGCCATGCAGGCGGTGGACATCCGAACGCTCGGCATTGACGTTGCGCACGCCGGCATGGACCAGAGGAAGATTCACGTACTCGCGCGCGAGGTGTTCCCGAAGCTCGGTTGGAAAAAGCCGATAGCGGTGCACCATCACATTCTTCCAGGCCTCAAGACGGGAGAGAAGATGTCAAAGTCGAAGCCGGACACGGCGATATTCATACACGACTCGAAGGAAGAGGTTGAAAGGAAGATAAACCACGCGTGGTGTCCGGAAAAGGTCGTTGAAGGAAATCCGGTGGCCGAGCTCATGAAGTACGTCATAATACCGATTAAGGGAGAAGTCGTCATAGAGCGCCCGGAGAAATTCGGAGGCGACATAACGGTTGCCGACGACTTCCAGAAGATTTACGAGAGCGGTGAGATACACCCGCTTGATTTGAAGCGCAACGTCGCGAGATACCTCAATGAAATAATAGACCCCGTGCGCCGCCATTTTGATAATGAAAAATTCAAAGACGTTTTGAGGATGATATCATGATGTGGATAAAGGAAATCCGTGAGAATCCAGACGCACTCCGCGCCGACTTGAAAAAGCGCGGGGAGGACGCCAAGGTTGTTGACGAGATACTCGAACTGGACAAGAAGCGCTCATCGCTTCAAAAGGAGCTCGACTCTCTGAGGCACAAGAGAAACGAAGTCACAAGGAAAGTTGCCGAGGTGAAGGCGAAGGGTGAGGATTTCTCGAATCTGTTGCGTGAAATCAAAGAAATTCCGAAGAAGATAAAGGCGATGGAAGATGAGCTCGGTGACGTTGAAAAGAAACTCAATTCGCTCTTGATGGGCCTGCCGAACATACTCGATGAAAGCGTTCCGCTCGGAGAGAGCGACGAGGATAACGTTCCCGTGAAGTTCTTCGGCCACGCGATTGTGCGGAAGGAAGACGCGCAGAGGTTCATAGACGAATCACGCGGCGAGATGGATTACGACATCGCGAATTTCAAGATTCTCGACCACATAGACATAGGGCTCAAGCACGACTTGTTTGATTTGGACCGCGCCGCAAAGGTGAGTGGTGCGCGATTCTATTACCTGAAAAATGAGCTCGTCATACTCGAACAGGCGCTCATAAGGTTCGCGCTTGACGTCTTGCGTGAAAAGGGGTTCACACTCATTGAGCCGCCTTTCATGGTCCACCGCGCGGTCGAAGAGGGCGTAACGAGCTTCAAGGACTTTGAAGACGTGATTTACAAAGTCGAAGGAGAGGACCTTTACATGATACCGACTGCGGAGCATCCGCTTGCTGGATATTACATGAATGAAGTTTTGAACGAAAGCGACCTTCCAATAAGGCTTGCCGGAGTGTCACCGTGCTTCCGAAAGGAGGCGGGCTCGCACGGAAAGGACACAAAGGGGATCTTCCGCGTTCACCAATTCAACAAGATCGAGCAGTTTGTTTACTGCAAACCTGAGGACTCGAAAAAGGAGCACGAGATGCTGCTCGCCAATGCCGAGGAGATATTCCAGAGGCTCGGCATACCGTACAGGGTTGTGAACGTCTGCACGGGCGACCTTGGACCCGTGGCGGCGAAGAAGTACGACATAGAGGCGTGGCTTCCCGGCCAGGGAAAGTTCCGCGAGGTTGTGTCGTGCTCAAACTGTACGGATTACCAGTCGCGCCGCCTGAACATACGTTACAGGAAGGCGCCTGGGCAGCCAGCGAAGTACGTTCACACGCTCAACAGCACGGCGCTTGCCACGACGCGCGCCATGATAGCCATACTCGAAAATTATCAGCAGCCCGACGGGACGGTGCGCATTCCGGACGCGCTTGTGAAGTACACTGGATTTGATGTGATAGGGTGATTTCGTGGCGAAAAAGAAAGCGGCGACTAAGAAGAAATCAAAAGAGGTCGAGAAGGATCTGACACTCATACTTGCCGAGAAGCCCACTGCGGCAAAGAAGATTTCGCAGGCCCTTGCGAAAAAGCCGAAGGTTGTTGAGAAAGACGGTGTGAAACTCTATGAATTCGAGAGCAACGGCCAGAAGTACGTTGTTGCCGCGGCCGTCGGTCATCTGTACTCATTGAAGCAGGCGACAAAGGGGTGGACGTATCCTGTGTTCGATGTGAAGTGGATACCGTCCTATCGGGCGACGAGGAAGGCGCTCTTCTCAAAAAAATACTATGAAGTTCTTAAGGAGCTCGCCCCGCGCGTCAAGGACGTTATAGTGGCCACGGACTACGACCAGGAGGGATCCGTCATAGGTTACAACATCGTGAGATTCCTGCTCAAGCGCGATGACGCGAAGAGAATGAAGTTCTCGACTTTGACAAAGGACGAGCTCATTGAGTCGTTCAAGAACGCGTCGCCGAAGATGGACAGAAATCAGGTCGAGGCCGGACTCACGAGGCACTACCTCGATTGGTTCTACGGAATAAACACGTCGCGTGCGCTCACGCTTGCGATAAAGAGCATAGGCGAGCGATTCAAGATACTCTCATCGGGGCGCGTTCAAGGGCCGCTTCTCAAAATACTTCGCGACCACGAGGAAAAGATAAAGAAGTTCAAGCCGAAACCGTACTGGCAGATTTTCGCTTACATTCAAATTGGGCGGTCATCAATCCAGGCGACGCACGAAAAGGACAAGTTTTGGGACGAGAAGAAGGCGAACGACGCGTACAAGCGCGCATCGTCGAGCAAGGAAGGAGTTGTCGACACTCTAAAGAAGAGGAAGTACAAGCAACTTCCGCCGACGCCTTTCGACACAACGACGCTCATGACGGAGGCGTTCCGCTACTTCGGCTACTCACCGAGGCAGACAATGTCCATAGCGGAATACCTTTATCAGAACGGGTACATATCTTATCCGAGAACATCGTCAAACATACTTCCAGACAGCATAAACTTCAAGAAAGTTCTTACGGGGCTCTCCCAGCTTTCGCGGTACAAGCCGCTCATAGAGAAATTGATGCAAGGCGAGCTCAAGCCGAACAACGGAAAGAAGAAAGACCCGGCGCACCCTGCAATTTACCCGACAGGGGAAGTGCCGACGAAGCTCACGTCTCAACAGCAGCGCGTGTACGATTTGATTGTGCGCCGCTTTCTCGCGACGTTCGGGCCGCCTTCCGAGCGCGAGTCGCTCACGGTTCGCATAAACGTCAACGGCGAGATTTTCACGATAGTTGGAAAGCGCACGATAGAAAAGGGATGGACTCTCTACTACGGAAAGTACGCGAAGCTTGATGAGCTCGCCCTTCCAAAGCTGGACGTCGGAGGCAAGGTGAAGATAAAGAAAGTTGAGATTGTCCAGAAGGAGACGCAACCGCCCGGGCGCTACACGCAGGGGTCGATACTCAAAGAGGCGGAAAAGCTCAACCTTGGGACGAAAGCAACGCGCTCGCAAATTCTCCAGACGCTTTACGACCGCGGATACGTTTACGGAAAATCCATTACGGTCACGGACCTTGGAATGAAAGTTGCATCCATACTCGACAAACACGTTCCTGAAATCGTATCACCGGAGCTCACGAGGAAGTTCGAGGAGAAGATGGAAGGTGTCTTCGAGGGAAAGGTGAGCAAGGACGAGGTCTTGGAAGAGGCGAAGGCGGAGCTCACCAAGATATTCGACAAGTTCAAGAAGAAGGAAAAGGTCATAGGAAAAGCGCTCACGGAGGCGGTGAAGGAGACGCAATTGAAGCAGAGCATACTTGGGAAGTGTCCGCACTGTGACGGTGAGTTGAAGGTTTTCTTCAGTTGGAAGACGAAGAAGAGGTTCGCCGGATGCTCAAACTATCCGAAGTGCAAAACCGCTTACCCTCTCCCAGCGAAGGGGCGCATAGAAGCGACGGGAAAGGTCTGCCCACACTGCGGAACGCCGATAATACGCGTTTACCGCGAGGGCAAGCGCCCGTTTGAGATGTGCCTTGACCCGAACTGTCCGACGAAGAAGGACTGGTACGACAAGGACAAACTCAAGGATTCGAAAGAGCGCTACGCCGCGTCCCAGAAAGAGAGCGCGGAATCGGGGAAGGAATCAGAAAATTAATGTGCCGTCTTTTCTAAGGCCGTACGCCTGCGCATTGTCCTCTATTCCATCGGCTATTTCGACAGTGTAAACTTCAATGCCTTTTTTGAGAACTCTTGCCATTCCGAACGGGGTAGCGTCTTTTGCGATGACAACATCAACGAGATTTGGATTTATCAATTCATTGTTGCCGTCCCCGATTTCATCTATGAACAAATAAGAAAGCCCTTCCTTGATTCCCACATGAAGCGAATTTAATATTTCCTTTTGGCTTGGGCCAACTCTTGAGCTCACGTCTTCGCGTTTCAACAAGCGTAAAAGGACGTCTGGAATCTCGTGCACGTTTTCTTTGTTTATTTTGATTCCGTTGTACAGCTCTTCGAACGCACGGCGATACTCCTCGAATGTCTCCTTCGTTATTCGCGGGCGGAATGTGATTCCTGTTGTTGATGTCGAGCCGCCGTCATAAAAGTATCCTGCCAATTCAATTGCAAGGTCTTGCGCATTCATGATAAAAATTTTTCAGAAATTTATTAAAACATTGCGCTAGAACAATTTGAACTTTCCGATCTCCTTCAGGCCGCTCGATGTTATCTCGAATTCCACGAACCTCCCTTCGGGGAGCGAGCGGTGCTTTCTTATTATGGCGGCCCTGTTGTTGTCGCCGCGCGTTTTCTTGAGCTCAATTATGGTCTTTGGCCAGTACCTCGAAATGAGGCGGGAGGTCATTTCTATTTTTCCTTCGGATGAGTAAACTTGGTTTGTGACGAGGACGGGTATTTTCCTGTTGCGGGCCAATTTTGCAAGTATGGAGTACTGAGTGGACAGCTGCTTGTTTACGCTCTGGTAATTTTCATCGTCGATTTCCATGCGATAAAGCGCAACGAGAGAATCAACGATTACAAGCGAGACGTTCATGTCCGCGAGCGACTTTATCGCCTCGTGCTGCTCCTTCCACGTGTAAACGTTTTTCAGAAAAATGGACTTCATGAAATCTTCGAATCTTGGCTCTATCTGTCTCGCGCGCTCGAATGAGAAATTCGTCTCGGTGTCTATGTACAGCGTCTTGCCGCCGTTTCGGAAGTTTTCGCGCGCCGCGAGCATGCATATGTTCGTCTTTCCTGAGCCGGCGGGTCCATATATGTTCGTCACGCTGTCGGAATCTATGCCGCCGTCGAGGAGCTTGTCCAGCGGCGTTCCGGTCTTGAACTTCATAATTTCACTTAGATGAATAATTTAAATTGATACCTATCTCATATACAAATTAAAAGTTTCGAGTGATTAAAATCAAAAGGGTGATTAATGATGTTTGGCTCAAAGAAGAAAGATGAAATCCGCCTCAAAGTCGGCGAGCTCACTGAGCGCACGGATTTCGGGCGCGGGATATCGAGAATAGACGCGAAAGTCATGCAGCAGCTCGGTATAAAGGAAGGCGACGTCATTGAGATCGAGGGAAAGAGAAAGACGTACGCAATAGCCGTGCGCGCGTATCCTGCGGACATAGGACTCAACATAATACGCATGGACGGGCTTGAGCGAAGGAACTGCGGTGCTGGAATAGGCGACTTCGTCACGGTCCGAAAGGCCGATGTCAAGGAGGCGCGCTACGTAGTCATCGCCCCGGCGCGCGAGGGCATAGTCGTTCACATGTCGCCGCAGCTCATGAAGAGCAACCTTTACATGCGCCCGCTCTCTGTTGGCGACATAATAATACCAAATCCCGTCGTGAAGAGGAAGAAGGACAACAGCGTTTTCGAGCAATTCTTCGGAATGTCTTTCGATGAGATGCTCTTCACGCCGTTTGGCGACGAGAAATTCGTAGTTGTCGAGACGGACCCGAAAGGTCCCGTGAGAGTCGTCGACACGACGGACATAGAAGTGAAGCCGATGGCGGTCAAGCCCATGGAAGAGCGCAAGATTCCGGAAGTGACGTACGAGGACCTCGGCGGACTGAAGAATGCAATTTCAAAAATTCGCGAAATGGTCGAACTCCCATTGAAGCATCCGGAGCTCTTCGAGCGCCTCGGGATCGAGCCGCCGAAAGGGGTGCTTTTGCATGGTCCTCCTGGGTGCGGTAAGACGCTGCTCGCGAAGGCCGTTGCCAACGAGTCGGGGGCGAACTTCCTCATAATCAACGGACCGGAGATAATCTCGAAGTGGTATGGCCAGTCAGAGCAGAACCTAAGGAAGATATTTGAAGACGCGGAGAAGAACGCGCCGTCCATAATATTCATAGACGAGATAGACGCCATAGCGCCGAAACGCGAGGAAGTGAAAGGTGACGTCGAGAAAAGAGTCGTGTCGCAATTGCTCACGCTCATGGACGGTCTCAAGGGGCGTGGAAAGGTCATAGTCATAGCGGCGACTAACATACCAAACGCGCTCGACCCTGCGCTTCGCCGTCCGGGAAGGTTCGACCGCGAGATAGAAATAGGCGTTCCGGACAAGGACGGAAGGAAGGAAATACTTCAAATACACACGCGCGGAATGCCGCTGACGAAGGACGTGGACCTCGACAAGATTGCGGACATAACGTACGGATACGTTGGCGCCGATTTGGCGGCTCTCTGCAAGGAGGCGGCTATGCACGCCATGAAGCGGGTGATACCACAACTCTCCGAAATCAAGAAGGACGAACCGCTTCCAAAGGACATTCTCGAAAAGCTGAAAGTCACACAGCAGGACTTTGTTTACGCATTGAAAATTGTCGAACCGTCAGCCATGCGCGAAATCATGATAGAGATACCGAAAGTCAAGTGGTCCGACGTCGGCGGCCTTGAAAACGTGAAAAAGACGTTGAAGGAGATGGTCGAGTGGCCGTTGAAGTATCCGGACTCGTTCAAAAAGCTTGGTATAAAGCCGCCAAAAGGCGTGCTGCTGTACGGTCCGCCTGGATGCGGTAAGACGCTGCTCGCGAAGGCCGTTGCCAACGAGTCGAACGCGAACTTCATATCCATAAAGGGCCCGGAGATACTCTCAAAGTGGGTCGGCGAGTCGGAGAAGCAGATAAGAAACATATTCAGGCGCGCGAAGCAGGTTGCGCCGGCCATCGTGTTCTTTGATGAGCTCGACTCAATAGCCCCGAGGCGCGGGCTTTCAAACGACCAAGTCACGGAGCGCATAGTGTCGCAGATACTCAGCGAGATGTCGGGCGTTGAGGACATAGACGACGTTGTCGTGATGGCTGCAACAAACAGGCCGGACATAATAGACCCGGCGCTTCTCAGACCTGGACGATTCGAGAAGCAGATACTTGTTCCCATACCGGACAAAGACGCCCGTCTCAAGATATTGAAAGTTCAGACGAAGAACATGCCGCTCGACAAGGTTGACCTCGATGAGATAGCAGGCAAGACCGAGGGTTACAGCGGTGCGGACATAGAGGCGCTGTGCAGGGAGGCGGCGTTGAACGCGCTCAGGAAGAACAAGAAGGCGGACAAAGTCACAATGAAGGACTTTGAGGAGGCAATGAAAACCATATCCCCGTCGTTGAGTCCGGACATGAACAAGTTCTACGAGAACGTCCTGTCAAAAGTGAAAAAGAGTGGAACGATGAACGCGGAAAAGCTCGGATACACCGGCTAAGCGAGGGAGAAGTAGATTCTCCTGTTGTTTTTCCCCTTGTTTTCCGTTTTGATTATTTTTATTCCGCCTATCTCCTTTGTGTTCTTCACGTGCGTTCCACCACACGCCTGAATGTCGACGCCGACTATTTCAACAATCCTGATATCCTTTATGGACTCCGGAAGGAGCTTTTTGAGCTTTACGAGATCGGGAATTTTAAACGCCTCTTCTCGGGGGAGCACGCTTGTTTTCACTTCATGGCCCTCTGAAATTATTTCGTTTGCGCGCTTCTCCCACTCGGCTATCTTTGCCTTGTCGAACTCGGGGAGGTTGAAATCAATTCTTGTCTTGTCGAGCGATATCTGATTTCCGGTTATCAGAGCTCCGGTCTCCTTGTGTATGACAGCGGACAGAATGTGAGCTGTCGTGTGGTATCGCATGAACGTGTAGCGCCTTTCCCAGTCAATTTTGCAATGGACGGCTTCGCCGACGCCAAACGTTCCGCTGACTTTGTGCAGAATCCTGCCATCGCGCTTCACGACTTCCTCGACCGCAACGTCGTTTATCGTTCCATGGTCGCACGGTTGTCCGCCGCTTCTCGGGTAGAATATCGTGTCCTCGAGCTCAACGTACTCGCCTTCGACCGCCTTCACGTGCGTGTCGAATTCCTTCAAGTAGCAATCTTTCATATACATCGGAATCATTCCATCACCACCTACTCAACGGGTTTTGTCGTCACGACGGTTTTGTCGCCGACTATCATCGTGTGCTCGAATTGCGCGACGCGACCGCCGGCGACTTCGGACAGAACAGGAAATGAATACAACGCGCCCTGATTTGTGAGGCGCTCAAGAATGAGGTCGCGCCCGACAAATCTCGGAAGCCACCTCTTTGAAAACGGAAGGGAGTGAAAATCGTTTTTCGCCATGCTTACTATCTTCCTTTCATGTGGGGAACGCGTCGGGACGTCGCGGAGAAACATGTAGATTTTCGTCTCGCGGAGCTCCTTCACGTAGCCCTCGCCGTCCGTTGCGAACGGCTCTATGGCTATTATCTGTCCATCGTAAAATTCATAATCGCTGTCCGTCTTGAAGTTGAGTATTTCGGGCTCTGTGTGGACTTCGTAGCGCCTGAGTCCGTGCCCCGTGAGATTCTTTATTGGCCTGAAACCAAATGACTCGATTGTTGATTGTATGACTTCTCCAACCTCACCGAGCTTCGTGCCCGGGTGCATTATCTTTATCGCCTCTTCAAGCGCCTTCTGAGATGCGCGCTGAAGGTCCTTGTACTCATCCTTGAAAACGATTGTGAGCGCCGTGTCGCCTATGGCACCGTTTACGTGAGCGCCGACATCGATCTTGATGACGTCGTCTTCCGTTATTACGCGCTCGTCTCCGAACGTTGCCGTGTCGTGCGCAGCGCGCTCGTTTATTGACAGGTTGAGCGGGAACGCTATGCCTGCACCGAGCTCCTTTATCTTGTTTTCGAGCTCCTCGACAATGTCCAGGACACGCGCCCCCGGTTTGACTATCTTCTTAGAATAATCGCGAACAATGCTCGCCACGCGCCCTGCTTCCAACCAATCGTCCATGGAGAAAAGAATGTGACAGAAAGTTTAAATCTTTAATAAAAAGAGAAAAAAAGAAAGAAGGGCTTAGTCCTTCATAATGTTCCAGAGCTCTCTCAAAGCGAGGATGAGCGTTGCTGGAGCAACAAGCCACTTGAAGTAGACAAGGAACTTGTTGACGAAGTCACCGATTCCGAGCGTTGTTATCTCGCTGAAGTTGAGCCCTGTGACAATTGTCAATGCAACTGCTGCCAACAAAAATGCGCTGAATTCCTCTTTCTTAATGTTCGTGAACGAGAGAATCACAGAAATCAATGCTATCAATGGTATGTTCCACGCGTCTGGTATCCATCTTGTGTACGCTCCTATCAAGACCAATGCCAGACCTATCAAAGAAAGGACTTCCATAAATTCAAATCTTTCTCCTTTCGCTGGTTTTTTCCTCTTCTTGGCTGCCATGTTTTCACCTCCTTATTTAATTTGTCATCGGACGCTTATAAATTTTAATAATTCGATTATTGTCTATTCACGCCTTGTCCTTCCAGTACTTGTGCGTGCGCGTGAACGTCTTTTCCGCCTCTATGACGTCCTTGATGAGCTCATTTCCCTCGGACAAATTCGCAAGGACGCGTGCCGCCGTTTCCGGGCCTATGCCGTGCCCCGCGAGGACTTTCACGGCGCGCTGCCCGTACGCTATGACGAGGTCGGCGGAGCGCTCCAGGTTCGCGAAAATCTTTTTCTCGGACTTTGTCAGTGGCTTTCCCGAGAATTTCTTCTTCCAGACGTTGTGAGACTTCACATCTCTCGAAGACGTCACAGCGATAAGCCGCGACTTGCAAACCGGGCATTCCGGATCCTTGAGCTCGCCAACTTTCTTTATCGACGAGTACCGCCCACAGTTCATACACATGACGCGCACGCGCGTGTGCATGAGCCTGTTCTCAACCGTCTTGAGTATTTCGCCCTTCGCGTCCTTTGTGTGTATGACCTCGCCGAACTGGTGCACGAGTCCGTTCTCGCCCGATTTCGTGAGGCCGCGTATCTTCTTTATTTTGATTTTCTTGTCCGCTATGAGCTTGGCGACTTTTTTCGTGCGCTCTATGTCGAGCTTGTCCACGAGGAGCTCGCGCTCCGTTTCGAAGTACACGGGCGTGAATTGGTACATGGACACAACTTTTGAAAGGTTTATTGAGCGGTAGTCGGCGGCCTTTGATATGAGGCCCATGCGGCGGGCGTTGTGTATGAAGCGCCACTTGAACAGCGAGGAGCTGTGAACGGAATCCATGACGACGGTTTTTATGTTCTTCATGCTCTTTAAAATCTTCTCTATCTCGTCCTTGTTTGAGACGGACTTGATTATTATCCTGTATGGGTCGACCTTGAGCTGGACGCCGTATCCGTGCGTTGCCACAATTATGGACGAGATGTACCTTGCTATCGTTTCGTTCACCTTTGAGCCGAAATGCGCGTGTATTATGACGTAGTCCTTGTAATCCTCTACGACGATTGTCCTGTCGTCCGCGCCGGAATCGTCCAGGCGCTCCTTACGCTTGAGCCGGCCAACGTCCTGGGCGACGTCAAATGACACGGGGATGAGCTCACCCTCCCACGACGGTATGGCGCTCTCAATGCTCGACGCGGGCTCGACGAACACCTTGTCCTTTTCGACTTGTATTATTTTCCACGGCATTCCCTTGACTATGAACGTCTGACCGGGTTGCGCGTACTCGGACACGAATCCCTCATCAAGTGTTCCTATGAACCCGCGGTTGGTCGTGTTGATTATCTTGTACTGGTACGTGTCAGGTATGGTCGAGAGGTTCTCGAAGTAGAACTTCCAGCCGCGCCTTCGGCGTATGACCTAGAAGTCGTCGCCGTTTGGCTCGAGCGCTATGAGATGCTGCGACACCATGAAGTTCAAAATCTCCACGAATTGCTCGTACGTGAGATTGTGGTATGGGTACGCGCGCTTTATGACGGAGAAAATCTTCTTGGCGCTTTCCTTGTACTTC
>WALA01000007.1 GCA_015523085.1 Candidatus Aenigmatarchaeota archaeon | reverse complement strand
GGAGTATATGAATGTCGAAATTATCTGGGCTTTCCTGATCTCTTTGTTATTTGAAATCACGTTCTCGTCAAGAGGCTCTCGAAAGAACATCAATTTGTTTCCCTTTAATCTCTTTTTCAGCACTCTTTCTTCCCATGGTTTTACTTCAAAAAAGGCTATTTTCATTTTTTTCACCCCATTATCAAAATCGTCGCGTATCCGAAGAGGAACATTATGAAAGCGTGCTTGAACCCGTCCGTGAGCGATCCCTCGGCGAGCTTTCCTATCGTGAGACCGGCAAACACGGACTGAATGAGTATTATGCCCCTGAAGACGGACGTGAACGTGCCGGCAGTCGCCTTTGTGCCTCCCCAGTTGAACGCCGGTATGAGGAATTTTGACATACCTATCATGACACCGAGGAACACGAAGTATATCACATACCCGTTTATCATTTGCGAGTATATCCTCGTGGAGCGCTCTTTCTTTATCTTTTCTATTTCCGTCACGGATGACACCACCGCGTCGAGAACTTCGCTTATGTTTCCGCCAGAGCGATGGGTTTCAATTATTGTCTTCACGGCGCGTGAAATGACGTGGTTTTGAACCGTGTTTGCAAATGTTTCGAGAACTTTCTCAAAGCTTATTCCCCAGTCGATTTTCGCGGACATTTCATTGACGTAAGGCGTCAGGTATCCGTAGTTCTTGTTCTTGCACATCCTTATTGCCTGCGTGAGAGTCATCCCGGCCTTTATGTTCGACGTTATGTCGCGCAGGAAATCCGGGAAGTTGTGCTCTATCGACTTGGATTGTATGTGGTATATGTACCTCGTGACGAGCGGCACGGTCAGTGCAATGGCTCCTGCAATCATATTTATTATCGCGTGCATTCTCGTGTTTTTCACTAAGTATATGTTTATCACGAACAGCATTACGGCTATTGCCAGCGATACGAGGGTCGTGTCGTTTATCGTGCTTTTTTTGAGCGGCTTTATTTTTATCACCTATATCTTCGGCTGCGTTAGCTGTAAAAACAGCAGGAACAACATGTTCAACAGCGGCATGAAAACGTAAACTCCAAGCTTCATTGCGGCGTTGATGCTCATACCCATAACCTGGCCGCCGACAAGGCTCATCACAGACAGGGTTGATATGAAAAACAGCGGCGCGGCGATCAGAAGGGCCGTGTAAAAATCGGCGTAAGTTGAGAGCGTTGTAAGGTACTTTTCCCTCTTCATGCGGTAGTCCATTATCGCCTCTTCCGAGCTCGCCTTCAAATAAAGCCTGAGGTCGCCCCCGGTTTCTATTGTCGATACGACTCCGTATAGGAACCTTCGGAGCTCAGGCGATGGAGTTCGGTTTGCGACTTCTTCTATTGCACGAACGATGTCCATTCCGAATATTTCGACGTTGCGCACAATTTTCTTCGCCTCGTTTGACATTTCTCCATATTCCTTTGCATTCGAGAGCAGCTTGAACATTATGTACGGCGGCACACCGCTTTCGGCGACGGCGGCCATGTGATTTATGGCGAACGGAAGGTTCGTCTCTATGCTCGAACGCTTTGACTCCATCAGTTGAAACGGATAGGAGTGGTACGCCATGAATGAAATGAGGAACGTTGTTATGAAAAACAGTATGGACGTTACAAACGATATGGGAAAGCGGAATCTTATAACGTAATTGAAAATCACGAATATGTACGCTCCCGTTCCGAGCGCTATCAGGAATGAGTATATTATCATGTTTTGAATGTACTTCTCATAGAGCTCATTGATGTCCGACTGTATTATCGTCTCCTTCAGTGGCTCGAAGTAATCCGGAAAGTACTTTAGCACGAATTCCGCTATTTTAAGTCCCATCATATCCCCGCTATGAAATTATTTTAAACCCTTCGTTGTCTATTGTGTATTCGTGGAGCTTCATCGAGTGAGGCCCGCCGCGCATCTTGACTATTTCTAAAAATCTTTTGTACTCGTTCCCAACGAGCTTTTTTCGCAGGCGTATCGCATCGTCCGCCACGAACTGCTCGAACCCCTTTGACAGGCTTTCAAACCCCTGGGGAACTTCGACTATGAGCAGCGCCGTGCAGTCCGTGGAGCGCAGTATTTTATTCATTCTGACTATGAATGAACGGACGTCGCTTTCGTCGTGTATGTGGAGAGACAATGAAGAGAGCGAATCCAGAACGATGCGCTCGGCGTTCATTTCGACTATGTTGTTTCTCACTATGTCAAGTATGTCGTCTATCTTGAAGGGGTCGTACTTGATTATCCTGAATTTTGACGTATCATCCGAAGGCCAGTGAAACTCGGACGTTATCTGCTTTATTATGTTCACGTCGTGCTCAAAGCTTATGTAGAGCGAGTGCTCGTTTGATTTGAGAAGGTATTGGAGGGCAAATATGGTTTTTCCCGCTCCAAGAGGTCCGCTCAAAATTATGGAGTCGCCCTTTGGAAAGCCGCCGCCGGCTATCTCGTCAAGGCCCGGTATGAATGTCTTGATTCTTTCCATAATTTAATATACGCTTCTCAGTATAAATAAATTTTATATAGTGGCTGAACAATATTAATTCAATGAGAAGAAAGTTCGAATACAATACTGTTTTTGATGGAAAATTGTTCAAGATAAACATCGTCGGCGAGCGCGATGTGAAAATCGCTCGCAATGAAAAGCTGATAGACAGGATACTCAAATTCTTCCATCTCACGCGCCTTTCAAATTTGCGTTCCGCTAGAGAATCTCTTGTGCGCGATGAGAAGACGGGGCTCTTCAACAGCAAAATAATTTCTGAGCTCAACGAGCACAAATTTTACAATGTCCTGTATTTCGACATGGACGGAATGAAGAGAATAAACGACGATTACGGTCACAAGTTTGGCGATGCGGCGATATTTGCTTTCTCCGTCTTCTTGCGAAGTATGTTCAAGCGCTCGACGGACAAGGTCATACGCTCAAACAACGCCGGGGACGAATTCATAGTCATAGCGGAATCGGGCGTTCCGAAGCTTCCAGATGGATTCACGGCAAACATCTTCGGAAAAGAGTTGAAATTGTCGTTCACGTACGGTCTCGTGAAGCATGTTCCGGGAATGAGAATCCACGAGTCCATTGAGCGCGCAGATAAAATTTGCATGGAAAAAAAGCGAGACAAACACAGTCATTCTAAGGTTTAAAAAGTTTTGCGCATTAATGATTAAAGCTCTCACAACATAAAGATACCACGTGTTCTGAAGAAATAGTCAAACCTGTTGAAAAGGTATTTAAATATTTTGCATGAAATTATGTTTGATCCGAGGTGCTTGAATGCCAAGAACAAGAAAACCAAGACGAGGAAGTTTACAATTTTGGCCACGTGTCAGGGCTAGAAGAATTTATCCGAGAATAAAATCGCATGCCGATACTAATGACGTTAAGCCGTTGGAATTTGCCTGCTATAAGGCGGGAATGACGCACATTCAATATATCGACAATGACAACAATTCCCCAACAAAGAACAAAATCGTGACGAAGGCCGTCACGGTTCTCGAATCTCCTTCTCTTCTCGTTCTCGCTCTTCGCTTTTATAAAAAATCCCAATATGGATGGACTGCCGTCGGTGAGCAGTGGACAGATGTTCCCGATTTCGTGAAGAGGAAGTATCCGAAGTCGAAGAACAAAAAATCTTACGACGGCGATTTCGATGACGTTCGCCTCGTGGTGAGCACTCAGCCGAACAAGATTGAGCTCAAGAAAACTCCCGAAATTTTTGAGGTTCACCTCGGCGGCGACAAGGACAAGAAGCTCGAGTACGCGAAGTCCGTGCTCGGAAAAGAATTGTCGGTGAAGGATATTTTCAGCGAAGGAGAGTTCGTTGATGTTACCGCGATAACGAAAGGTAAGGGATTTCAAGGTCCAGTCAAGAGATTTGGAATACGCATTCAGGGGCGCAAGGACAAACAACACCACAGGCACGTTGGGTCCGTTGGACAGGAGCGACCTGGAAAGATAAGGTGGACAGTTGCAAGACCTGGACAAATGGGATTCCATCAGAGGACTGAATATTCAAAGAGAATAATAAAGATAGGAGACGATGGATTCGAAGTGAAGGGCGGAATAGTCAATTATGGAAACGTCAAAAAGGACTACATACTCATCGAAGGTTCCGTTCCTGGCCCGAAGAAGCGACTCATCATACTTCGCGCTTCATTGAGGCCGAAGAAGCCGAAACCAGTTTCGATTTCGTACATATCAAAAGAAAGCAAACAAGGTGTCTGATAAATGAAAGCAAACGTATACTCTTTGGATGGAAAAGTTGTGGGCGATGTTGAGCTCCCAAAAGTATTTGAATTTCCGTACAGGCCGGATGTCATAAAGCGCGCGGTCCTTGCCATACAGACGGAAAGTTATCAACCTTACGGATCTGACCCAATGGCGGGAAAGAGGACGAGCGCTCACTACCACGGTTCACGACATTACAGATGGACCATGATGAACAGGGAGATGTCGCGAATGCCGAGGATACACGGAAAGGTCGGGTATCTCGGCTGGACGGCCAGATTCGCTCCACACGCGGTGAAAGGTCGCAGAGCTCATCCACCAAAGGTCGAAAAAGTCATAGTTGAACGCATAAACAAGAAGGAAAAGAGGTTCGCCTTGAAATCTGCTTTGGCTGCCGTGGCCAACAAGGAGTTGGTGACAAAGCGCGGCCACAAGTTCGACGGCGAGCTCCCGATAGTTTTCGACGATGCGTTTGAAAACGTTGCGAAGAGCAAGGAGGTTTACAGCGCATTCAAGAACGTTGGCCTCGGAAAGGAGCTCGAACGCACGAAAGTGAAAAAGGTCCGTGCCGGACGCGGAAAGATGCGCGGACGAGTTTACAAAAAGAAGAAAGGCCCGCTTGTTGTTGTTTCAAAGAAATGCCCGCTCGTGAGCGCGGCAAAGAACATACCGGGGGTCGATGTTGTTGATGTGAAACATCTCAGCGTGGCGATGCTTGCTCCCGGGACTCACGCGGGAAGGTTGACGATTTTCACAAAGTCAGCGATGGAGAAGTTGAGGTCTTTGGGTGAATGAAATGGTTTTGAGATACGTTCATATGACGGAAAAGTCAATGATGGTCGTTGAAAAGGAAAACAAGATAGTTTTCATAGTTGACAGAAGCGCGACAAAGAAGGAGATAAAGGACGAGGTAGAAAAACGCTTCAATGTCAAGGTTGACTCTGTGCGCGTGCTTGTCGACCAAAAGGGAAGAAAAAAAGCGATTGTTCGACTGAACAAGAAGTATCACGCTGCTGACATAGCAACGCATCTTGGAATGATATAAAGGTGACTTTATGGGAAAGAGATTGGTTCAACAGAGAAGGGGGCGCGGAACCCCGAGGTACGTTTCACCTATTCATAAGTACAGAGGATTCATACAGTATC
Organism: Candidatus Aenigmatarchaeota archaeon; assembly: GCA_015523085.1. Classification (GTDB taxonomy): domain Archaea; phylum Aenigmatarchaeota; class Aenigmatarchaeia; order GW2011-AR5; family WALA01; genus WALA01. The sequence continues at coordinate 3,627 of WALA01000007.1, read as the reverse complement.
CGAAAAAGGGAGAGGCGAAAGTGGGAAAAGTTGTCGACATAGTCGATGACCCGATGAGGATGTACCCGCTTATGCTCGTCGATTTTGACGGTACGAAGAAATACTTGATGGCTCCGAATGGAATTGGAACTGGCGACGATGTGTACGTCAACGACGGTCCAGTTCAGCGCGGTTCAATACTTCCGCTCTCGAAAATACCTGAAGGAGTCCCAATATTCAACATAGAAATACGCCAGGGAGACGGCGGACGAATGTGCCGAGCTCCGGGTTCATATGCAATGATAGTTGGACGCACGGAGACGAAAGTCAGCGTTCAGCTACCATCAAAGAAGATAAGGAAATTTGACTCGAACTGCCGCGCGACTGTTGGCGTTGTCGCGGGAGGCGGTGTGAATGAGAAACCTTTCGTGAAGGCCGGTGCGAAGCACTACGCCATGAAAGTCAGGAACAGGCTTTACCCTGTCGTCAGCGGACGCAGCATGAATGCTGTTGACCATCCGTTCGGAGGAAGTAACCTCGGAAAGGCAAAGACCACGAAGAGGATAGCGCCGGCAGGAAGAAAGGTTGGTTCAGTGGCTGCGAAGAGGACAGGAAAGAAGAAGAGGTAAATTTGGTAAATGATTACTTGGTGATTGAATGGCAAGAAAGTTTATGTATCGCGGAAAAACGCTCGAAGAACTGAAGGCGATGAGCTTAGATGAATTTGCGGAGCTCGTTGACTCGCGCGCCCGCAGAAAAATAAAGCGCGGGTTCACAGAGGAGGAAAAGAAATTTTTGAAGCGATTGAAGTCAAAAAATGAGCTCAGAACCCACAGGCGCGACATGATAGTGCTTCCTGAAATGGTTGGAAAGAAAATTGACATTCACAATGGAAAGGAATTTGTGCCGGTGGAAATAGTCCCTGAGATGATAGGTCATCGTCTCGGAGAATTTGCACAGACTCGAAAGCGCGTTCAGCACAGCTCGCCTGGTGTTGGTGCGTCAAGGTCTACAAAGCACATATCAGTTAAGTAGTGATGAGGGTGGAAATGATGTATACGTTCAAACCAAAAGAGGACCATGCTAAGGCGAATGGTGTCAACCTTAGCATATCAACCAAGGATTCCATAATCATATGCAGAAAAATACGGGGAATGTACTTGGACGAAGCTGAGAAGTTCCTCGAAAACCTTGTGGACAAGAAGGTGAGCATTGGAGGAAAGTACTACACGAATGCAACCAAGGCCATACTTGATGTGCTTCGCTCGTGCAAGGCAAATGCGGAGAATCTCGGCCTTGACATGGAAAACCTCGTTGTCCATGCATCCGCCCACAAGGGTCCGACGATAAGAAGAAGGCGACGAAAGTCCGACTTCGGAAACCGCATGAAAATCACAAACATAGAAATGATGCTTATAGAGAAACCAAGGAAATCTCAAAAAGGTGGTAATGTTGAAAGAAAGAATGGTAATTGATGACGCAAAGAACAAGCTTCAGATACAGGAATACTTGATGAAGTTACTCAAGAATGAAAATTGCTCACAAGTTGATGTCAGAAGAACACCACTTGGAACGAGAATAGTCATTTACACAACAACACCAGGTCTCATAATTGGTTCAAAGGGTTCTGGCATCAATAAAATAAAGGATGTGTTGAAGGAAAAATTCGGTTTGGAGAATCCGCAGATAGACATTCAGAAGATACAGAATCCGTTGCTCGACTCAAAGTTCGTTGCAAAACGATTGGCGGATCTCCTGGAGAAGGGGTACAATTACAAGAAGCTCGGAAACGTTTACGCTCAAAAAATTATGAGCGCCGGAGCTCTGGGATGCGAAATAATTTTCGCCGGGAAGCTTTCTGGCGAAAAGGCGAGGCGCGAACGCTTCAAGAAGGGATACCTAATCAAGAGCGGGCATCCGGCCGAGGTGTTTGTTTCAAAGGCGTCGGCCGAGGCGATCCCGAAGCTCGGAATAATAAATGTCACGGTTTCGATCATAGTGAATCATCCTGAGCATGAAGTCAGGGAGAAACTCGACAAGATAATAAACGGCGAAAAGCCGGCGGAAAAACCGGTTGAAGAAAAGGCAAACGAGCCGAAGAAAGATGAGAAGGAAAATGCAAAGGATGATGCGAAAGTCGAGGAGTCAAAGGGTTCGGAATCAAAAAGCGCGCCAAGCGCCGAAGCAAACGGACCCAAAGAAGAGAATGATGATAAAAAGGTGTGATTATGGCCATAATAAGAAAAAAGGAAATGAAGACCATGACATCGGACGAGCTCAAGAAGCGTCTCGATGAGCTCAAGCTTGAGCTCATTAAGCAGCGCGGCCAGCTTGCAGTGGGCGGTGCTGTGAAAAGTCCGGGGCGCGTCAAGTACATACGACGAACAATCGCATCCATACTCACGGTATTAAATGAAAGAAAGAAAAAATCAGCAGGAGTGAAAAATGGTTGAAATAGACCCGAAAACAGGACTGCCCAAGGAATTGGGCGTTTGGGAATCTTTGACAAAAGAGACCCAAAAAATAAAAGTTTACATAAAGAAGCAGCGATACGGAAAAGTCGTGACCATAATAGATGGCCTCGACAACACAGTGGACAAGAAGAAACTTGCAAAGTTTTTCAAGACCAAACTTGCATGCGGCGGAACGGTCAAAGAGGGGCGCATAGTGCTCCAGGGAGACCACAAGAACAAAATGAAATCCCTCCTTGTGGAGAAGGGATTTCAAGAATCGTCCATCGAAGTGTATTGAAATGAGGACGCCGAAAAATATAGTGCGTCATGAGCTCATAGGAGTTCATGCAGAGGTTGTCGATTCGTCGAACAAGGACAACATAGGCATTTCAGGAAAGATAGTCGATGAGACGCAGAAAACGCTGACGATAAAAACGGCAAAAGGATTGAAAAAAATCCAAAAGAGCGTGGTGACGCTCAAACTCATGTTTGATGGGTATACCGTGCTTGTCCGTGGCAAGGCGCTTTACGGACGGCCGGAAGACAGGATAAAGAAAAAAATAAAATATTGGTGAATGAAATGAGCGAGTTAAAACAACGTGTTAGGAACATCGGATTAGATGCTACTCCGCCAAAAAAAGTATGTAACGATCCAAAGTGCCCATGGCACGGTCATCTGAAAGTTCGAGGTCAGATATTCGTAGGCAAAGTTGTCTCGAGCAAATCGGCCAAAACGGTTGTTGTGGAATGGAATTACAATTACTACATTCCAAAATACGAAAGGTATGAGAGGCGCAAGACAAAAGTTTATGCGCACAATCCGGAGTGCATAGATGCTAAAAAGGGCGACATAGTGAAAATTGCTGAATGCCGCCCGCTGTCAAAGAGCAAAAAATTTGTCGTTGTTGAAAAAATTGGTGATAAAGAATGAAAGCGGTCTCATCTAAAATAACAAAAGGCATACAGCTTGAGAGCATTTTGAATTGTGCTGACAACAGCGGTGCTCGAAAGTTGAAAGTGATAGCCGTGAAAGGGTACAAAGGCGTTCATCGACGTCTTCCTAAGGCGGGCGTCGGAGACGTTATCATATGCTCAGTTATCAAAGGTTCGGAAAAGTTGAGGAAGACGGTTGTTTATGCGGTGGTTGTCAGGCAGAGGCGTGCGTACAGAAGGTCGAACGGCGTTCGCATAAAGT
>WALA01000006.1 GCA_015523085.1 Candidatus Aenigmatarchaeota archaeon | reverse complement strand
TTCCGCGACTGTGCCTTTGACGAAATTCTTGATCTCCTCGTAATTCTTCAGCGCCTCTTGTGGTGTCACGAGGTCTATTTTGTTTTGGGCTATGATTATGTGCTTTATTTGCGCTATGTCAAGAGCTGCCAAATGTTCAGCCGTCTGAGGTTGCGGACACGGCTCATTTGCCGCTATGACGAGTATGGCCGCGTCTATCACGGATGCTGCGGAAAGAACGGTGGCCATCAACGTTTCGTGACCTGGTGCATCAACTATGGAAACTGTTCTCTTCGGCTCGCATTTTGAAAAGCACTTTGGACAAATTTCTGTTGAAGAAAATGGGTGCTCTTTGCATTTGCTGCATTTGTATATCGTGAAATCGGCATATCCGAGGCGTATCGTTATTCCTCGTTTTATCTCTTCGCTGTACGTGTCCGTCCACCTACCGGTTAGCGCTTCTGTCAGCGTTGTTTTTCCGTGGTCGACGTGGCCGAATATGCCTATGTTCATTTTCGGTATGAAGACGTCATTTTTCTTTTTTCTCGAGCGAGAAGATGGCGACTTTGGTATTTTAATCACCCTTCTTCTCTTCTTTCTTCGGTGCGAGCTCCTCTATCGGTTTCGAGCCCCACTTCGTGACTTTGCAGTTTATTTGGGATATCTCATCAGAAATCGTGTTTCCACGTATCGTTCTTCTCAGGCGAAGGCCTTTCTTTTTCTTCCTCATTCCTATGCCGTACGTTACGACGACCTTTCTCTTCTGCGGTCCGTCTATGGTTGGCGACATCGGAAATCCGCTATTGTCAGAGCCGCCCGTTATGGTGAGCTCATAACCTATAAGACCGATTATGTCTCCGGAGAACGTGTCGCCGATTTTCTTTCCTATTATGGATTCGCATTGCTTCTGGTCCTTCTCTATTTGATACGCTTTTTTTGTCTTTGGGTCGCTAACGACAAACTTAAAAACAGCCATTTTATCACCTCACCCAGTTTTGCCGGGTTCACATCATATAATCTAAAAGAATAAAGTATTTAAGCATTAGCCACGTATGTCCCACAGAGGATCGATTTTCTTCTTTATGGTTCGTATCTCCTCGAGCACTTCCTTTTCGCTTTGAGAAAGAAGGTTTTCGTACTTCTTCAACTTTTTGTACTCGCTTGACGATATGTTCGTGTAAAATGTGTTCCCCTCTTTCAACCCGCGGCCGACAATTTGACCATCTATGGATATGGCCACCTTGTCACCAGCGTTCGCCTCGTCTATGTTCCGCCCTTGATCCTGTATCTGCCTTATTTGGCCTTCGACCTGCGGATTCTCGGGTCGGAATATCCTGTATCCCGGTTTCACCTTTCCGCCGAGTATTTCGCACCCAACAATTGCCGGCTTGCTCGCGCGGAATATGCACCCTGGAAGAATCGAGAACTTTCCGGGACGCGTCACGTTCTCGAGCTCCCTCATTTGAATTTCGAGCTTCTTGTTCTCCTGGAACTTCTCGAAGTCCTCGATTATATGGTAAATTACGTCTGACGTGATTATGGAAATTCCTTTCGATTTTGCGAGCTCCTCCACTCCAGGAAGTATCTTCGTGTTGAATCCGATGACGACTTTGAGGAGCTCTGGATTGCTTTCGGCTCGGAAGATGTCCTCCTTCGATATCATTCCAACGGAAGCGTGCTTTATAGGTATGCGACCGCTGAATATTTTCTTTATCGCTTCAAGCGACCCTATCGCATCGCACTTGACGACGACACCGTCCTCGTCCGTGTCTATGACCATTTCACTTGCTTCTTGTTTGAGCTCGCCCGCTATGCGCTCGGCATCGTCATAATTGCTCGTAATTGCTATCGGCGATCCGGCCATTGCGTCCTCAACGCCCTGCGGTATTATCTTGACTCCGCACGCAGCGACAACCTTGTCAACGTTCATGAACTTGCTTTCGGCGCGTATGTCCTTCATAGGCCTTGGGAGCAGAAGGGCCTTTATCTTTCTAATTTCTGGGTGCGGCCCGCCTATGACTATGTAATCGCCTTTGTGAGCCACTCCATCATATAATATAGTGTCCAATGTTTTTCCCATTCCCTTCATGTCCTTTATCTCGATTATGCTTCCATAGCATTTTCCGGATATTTTCAAACGGCCTTTCAGGAATTGCTGTGCAAGTCCGATTATCATGACAAGGAGCTCCGGTATGCCCTCTCCTGTTCTTCCTGACACCGGGATTATGGCAACCGTTTTTGTAAAATCATCCACACGGTCGAACCTTTCAGAGTTTATTCCATGCTCAGACAGCTGCCCGACTATTTCGTACAAGTGCTTGTCAAGTTCTTCGAGTGAGCTCTTTGGCTGGTTCTTCATATTTTCCAAAAAGCTCTCACCCGAGACCCAGCCGCGTATCCTGTCTATTTTCGTCATGGCAACGACGAACGGAACTTTGAACGCCTTCAATATCTCGAGTGATTCTATCGTCTGTGGCATCAGACCTTCGAACGTGTCAACGACAAGAACGGCCATATCAGATATGGAGCCGCCGCGCTTTCTCAACGACGTGAACGCCTCGTGGCCCGGTGTGTCTATGAAGAGAAGCCCGGGGAGCTCGATATTTATTTTGAATTTGTCTATGAGAGGGCCGCATATCTTCTTGATGGAACTTATGGGTATGTTCGTCGAGCCGATGTGCTGTGTTATTTCGCCGGGCTCCTTCTTTGCGACGGACGTTCGCCTAATTTTATCAAGCAAAGTCGTCTTCCCGGCGTCAACGTGGCCGAGAATTGTGACTATGGGTTGCCTTATTTCATTGACCATTGCTAATAACTTATTGAAGAATGTTTTTATTTGTTAAATTGAGAAAAAGAACGAAAAGAAAAATTGTGGAAATTTATATCTCGTCTTCGGCGTAGATGAGCTCCTCGTTTTTCGAATACTCGTGTATCTCGTCGTCACTGAAGAATCGCTTTATCTCCTTCTCCGCCGATTCCTTTGAGTCGGAAGCGTGGACAACGTTGTTCTGAATGCTCATCGAAAAGTCACCGCGTATTGTTCCCGGAAGAGCTTCGCGTCCGTTTGTCGGGCCGGCCATTTTTCGGACGACATCAACAACGTCTTTTCCTTCGATGACCATTAGCACCACGGGAGCAGATTTCATTGCACGCACCAACCTCGGGAAAAACGGCTTGTCCTTCAAGTGTGCATAATGCTCTTCAAGTATTCTGTCGTCCAATTGCCTCATTTTCATTGCGACGATTTTTAGGCCCTTGTCTTCGAATCTCTGAATTACGCGACCGATTATGCCGCGCTTGACCGCGCCGGGCTTCACGATAACAAGTGTTCTGTCCATTCAATCACCTCATCCTATATATATGTTTCCCCTTTTCGTTTCTTCATTTTTCTTTTTTGCCTTCCTTTTCACAATTTTCTTCGGCTCCTTTATTTTTCCAAATTTGCTCTCGTACTTGGAGACCATCTCGTTCAATACATTCGCAAGATTTTTCGCTATGACTGGGTCCATTAGAATTGTCCTATGCTTGATTGAAAATGTCTGCTTCATTCCGTCTGGAAGCGGGTCTATTCTTTGTATCGTCTGTGTGAAATCCAGCGTGAATTTCATCTGATTGAACGAAACCGAGAAATCCATGGAAAAGAATCCGTCTCCAGAATGGTCTATGTCTATGTTAAATTTTTTGTTTTCCATAAATCACACCTCAAATAGATTACGCAATTAATTTTTATAAAGCAACAAGTAAGAAAAACGGACTATTAGGATTTGCAACGATTATTGCAAATCAATCAGTCAAAATTATTTCAATGTTCACGTCTTTTGGTATCGGGATTCTCGTTATCTGCTTGAGGACGCGTTCGTTGGCACCGACGTCAAGTATCCTTTTGTGTATTCGGAGCTCCCAACGCTCCCAATTTCCCCCTCCGCCTCCTCGGTGCATTCCATCACCGCACGGCGTCTTTATTAGGGAAACTTTTATCTTCTTCGTCGGAAGGGGTATCGGACCAGATACCACTACTCCGAGCTTTTCACTGGTTTTCTTGATTTCATTGCATATCTCATCAAGCTGATGAGGATCCCGTCCCATTAGTTTTATTCTTGCTTTCTGCATAGCAATTATAATGAATGAGAACATTTAAAAAGGTTTTTTAGTTTCACTCGTATCTCAGCGCGTCCACCGGGTTGAGCTTGGATGCTTGTATTGCCGGCGCTGTGCCCGATAGTATGCCAACGGCCATCGCGAAAAGAAGAGATGCTAATATTACAGCTGGGCTCACGTACACGTGAAGATGTATTCCGTAAGACAGTGCCATCAATTCGGCGAGTTTTCCTATCAAGTAGCCAAACAAAACACCGAACACCCCTCCTATTGCTCCAAGTATGGCGGATTCGTACAGGAATATGGACATTATGTCTATTTTCTTCGCGCCTATCGATTTGAGTATTCCTATTTCATGCGTTCGCTCAAGCGTTGACGTGTACATTGTGTTCATTATTCCAACGCCGCCGACGAGAAGCGATATGGACGCTATTCCTATGAGAACCGCTTGAAGTATGTTGAGTATGACATTGAACGATTGCAGCATCCCCTTGGATGTCTTAACGTCAAAAGTTTTTTCATTTTCTTTCTCGTGGCGGTATCTGAGAAGTTCTCGGTTTATGCTATTCGCAACGCTGTCAACGTTGAAGCCGTCCTTCACGTGGGCGAAAATCATTTGGTCCAGCTTCGGCTTGTTGTATATCTTTCTGTACGTGTCCATGGGTATTATGACAGACGTGTCGTCCATGGAGTCGCCAATCTTTTCAAGTGCTCCGACAACCCTGAACTCCTTCCCATTGATAATTATCTTGTCCCTTATGTGTATCTTTTTCCCACCGGGATAATTTCCCGTGTACAAGTCGTTCCCTATTATGACGCTGTACTTGTCGTTCTTCGTCAGCTTACGCCCGCTCACTATCTTGTAACCTTTCCTGCTGAACATGTAGTCGAATTCGTTGACCGTGACGCCCGTGACAAACGTTCCTATGTACGTTCCCCTCACTTTTATTCGGTCTGCCGTGAAGCACATTGCGCCAACTGCTTCGACGCCGGGGACGCTCCGCACCACCTTTTCATCGTCTTTCGTTAGCGGGTTTTTGGACACGACGCTCATCATAGGCGTGGCGAGCTCACCATTGCTCGACGAGATTGTTATCGTGTTTGCGCCCATCTTTTCAAATTGATTGTATATTGCAGCTTTGAGACCCTGGCCGAGCGATATCAAAGAAACGACTGCCGTTATGCCTATGGCTATGCCTATGACGGTGAGCATGCTCCTGACTTTCCGCTCACGGACGTTTTCCCAGGCAAACTTTAATCTGAAGTCCATTTACTTTTTCACCCACTTGTACGCTATGAGCGCAGCGACAACAACCACAAGTATTATCCACGCCCACGGTATATGGCGTGAGCTCACTTTGTTTTCAACTTCTATCACGTGAGTTGAATTCCTGCTCTCCAAATTGGGCGTCTGATACATCACATTGACGGTTATGTTCTGGACTCCCTGACCGCGAAGAGGCACGTCAATTATGTCAAAGTCGTCTGAGTCCAGGTCGCCAATGTAAAAATCTCCATTCGACCCGCCGGACACGGAGGCCCTCACGAATTTAGCTCCAACCGGTCCGTCATTTATGACCTCGAGCTCCGCCGAATTCTCGGATGCGCCTTTTAAAATGACGTCTATGTGCGGTTCTCCGTTAACG
>WALA01000005.1 GCA_015523085.1 Candidatus Aenigmatarchaeota archaeon | reverse complement strand
TCTTCCCATATCGTACGCCTTGTTCGAGCCCATACCATAAAAGCACCTATTATTTTTATACTTTCATTACATAAATAATTTATGATACTTCAAATAATCGCGATTCTCCTCATATCGCTTGGCGTATGGATGATACTCACATGGGACAGGGGCATCGACAACAAAACGCTTGCCATAGTTCTTACGCTTGCCATCGTTTTCATATTCGTGGGCGTGAAGATACTCTTCATAGGTGTCTCGTCCGCACTTCTTCTCAGGCGGCTGACGGGGATAATACTCGGGGCGATAGGCGTATTCTTCATAATCGGATTTCCGGACGTCGTGGCGGATTACCAGAGTCCCGGGATGACGTGGCTCATGACGTTCATCGGAATAATATTCGTTGTGTCATCGGCGTATCTCATTCTCGTGTAACTAAATTATTTAATATTCCGAGCCAAATATAATTATGGCGTTTGCTAGAAAGTACATACTCGACAACTCGTGCTTCGACCACAACGTGCGCGGAAGCCCCTGCTCGCCGAGCGACATCTTCGGTCCGTTTGGAAAGTTCAAGGGCTACGCGTGGGTTTCTCAGCCGTTCGAGGGATACGGAAACATAATTTACGTCACGACGACCGGGCGAACTCAAATGGTTTTCAACGCGCTTGCCGATTGGATGGAGGACAACAACTTTTCCAAGTACCTTTACGACAAGTGGATTGAGGTTCGCCCGAACCACACGCAGCTTTATCAGTCCATAATGGGACAGAAGTACGACTTGCAGGCGAGAATAAAGCAGGCTCTCATATCGATATCACAATCTGTGTCTGACCTGGAACTTCTTGAGCATGACATAAGGAAGTATCAGGAGTTTGCCGATTACATACACGATTCTCAGCTGGACACGAACGTCAAGGACGCCAAGAAGCGCGCGGAGCTCGAACACAGAAAAAAACTTGCTTCGATGGCTCTTAAGACCGTTTTCGTCGACCAAGTCGACTATTACGCAGGTGGGAACGGCCAAGGCGCGGGGAGATTGAGCATGGCGTTCATGCGTAACAACAACATAATGCCGACCATAGTCGATGACTTTATGAGCATGAACAGCGTCGATGACCTTACAAACGGGCATTTGAAGAATCTTCAGACGGTTGAAAAGAATATGCTTCGCGTGAAGTGGAAGCTTTACCAGGACTGGCTGGCTACATTCAGAAACGAAGTCGAGCAGCGCCTGAGCAGGTTGAATCAGCTAAAGCGAAGTCGCGAGAAAACGCTCGAACAATTCCGCGAGTGGGCCAAACCGCTCATCGTTCGCGAGATGTCTATACATGAGGGCTTCTCGGACGAGGCCTTGAGGATGGACACGAGCTTGCGGCTCGGAAACGAATATGAAACTCTTGGAGAGCCCGTTTCGATGACGTTCACAAACCTTCTTGGGTTCAAACGACTCTCGACCGTGGAAATACAAAAAACGCCTTCCGAGGAGATACAGCGTCAGAGCGAAAACGTGCCCGAAATAACGAACGTCTATGATGAGCTCGCCAAAATACTTATATTCGACGAGAATGTCGGTCTTCGCGTCAAATACCCGTGGATAACGCCAGCGTGGGTGAACAGCGTCAAGGGATGGTGCCTTGCCCAAGTGAAGAAGAAAATGCTCGGCGGCTACACGCAGTACATAATAATGACAAACGTCCGCTACTTTGTGAAAAACGTCATATCGAAGACAAAATTCGGCGTAGAAACAGGCGTTTACAATTTTGACAATTTCATGATAACGCCGAACATAATGTTCGTGAAAATGGTTGAGTACAAGGCGCGCGAAGAAGAAGTCAGGCGCTACATAAATCAGATGCTCGGCATAAAAGACGAGAGGAAACCGTTGAAGTACACGGTTATCAATGGAAGGTACAAGATAATAAAATCGTCCGCTCCAAAAAAGAAGCCGCTCGGTGATGATGAGTTCTCGTCCTATGACGAATTACTCGAGCGCTATCCGGAGAGCAAGTACAATGTGCAATTCGTTCCACAGAAGGAGAGCGAGAGCTCATTGAAGAAAATATTCAACATAAACTTTGATTTCCTTCTCCACAAGTTCCCGATGAGCGGCGATGAGTATCACGGCGGCGACTACGACGCGTACATATTCAAGAAGTTCAAGGAGCGCATGGGAATGTCCATTTACTTTCGATCTACGCCTTATGAAAAGGACTTCTTCGACAGGATAGCACAATTCCACATGGTCAATGTTGGAATATCGGCCGGGAAGATGAGAGGCGTTGTGAAAAAGGCCATGGGAGTTCCGGGTGGATGAAATGGTTGAGTTTGATGATCACAGTCTTCCAAAAGGTTATGTCATTGCGGCCAGCCCTGGATTTAGCCAGTTCGGTCAGGGAATGCAGAAGCTCACGTTCATGGGGCTCGCCAGGAAGATATCGAAGGCAGCACGCCTTGGATTCGAGTTCGCAATGATAGACTACGAGTCACTCGCCGAGATGTACGAACCGAACATAGCGTATCAAGTCAGGAAGATGAAGGAGTCGGAGAACATTGACGTGGGCCTGCACCTTCCCATAAACCTCGACCTCACGATAGCGACATCCTACAATTGGGACTACATGCACGACATCCTTCAGCGCGGGGCGTACTCGGGAAACGTCATAATGGGGGCGAAATTCGTTCTCATACACGCATCTTCGTTCGTCAAGCCGGGCATTGTTTTCAGGCTCGGCCAGCGCGAATATCCGGAGAAGCTGTGCTCGCACGACGGCACAAACCTCGGCGAGTTCATTGAGCTCGTTGACGAGGGAAAGTACGTCGACCCTGCTCGCGGTCCCATAAAGCTTTCCAACGGGCGCCGATTGAAGGACTGGTTCAAGGCAAAGTTCATAAAGGTTCTTTACAGCGCCATGGGAGTTCCGGGTGACATACCGATAATAACGTATTTCGATGAAATGTCTTTCAAGGACAAATTCTTCAACGAAGCCGTCGAGGAGGCGAGGAAGTTTGTCGAGGACATAAACAACAAGGCAAACGAGTACGCGTCAAATGAGATGAAAAAAATCCGAGCAAGGATTGATGAAATTATGAAGCGGTTGAAGGAACTCGAACGAAATGACCTTACCGACGATGAGAAGAACGAACGCATGCGACTCATTCAAGAACTCAATGAGCTCAGGGAGTTCGATGCGAGCTCATTGCGATCGAAGTACATAAGAAATCTCGACAACAAGACGTACTCCGAGTACATGCAGAAGATGGGTGTCATTCAAACTGTTGACAGGTACGACTTCGAAAAGGTTTTCAATTACTGGAAGTACAACGGCTCGCGCGCGGAGGAAAGTGTGGCCTACCGTGTAATCGCGAAGTACATGTACCTGACGCACGACCCAATTTGGTTCAACATAGTCGGCGATTACGACCCGGACCACATAGTCGATGCGGACGACGGCGTTCGCGTTGCGTCCTCATTGAAGGGAAAGAGCATGGACCAGATACGTGAGCTCACGGACAAGTTCATACTTGCCGTTGCTATAAAGTACATACAAGGCCACCTTTTCGTGAACAGGGGAAATCTTGGAATGGATAAGTACGGATTCAAGGGATCCGTTTACAATTATCTCGAATCGAACAAAATAAGGATATACTTTGAGAACTCGCCGCCCGCGAGAGAAGGCGAGGGAAAGCTGAGGATAATGCGTCCCATCGACCTTGTGGAAATAGCGAAGGAAATTGACGACGGAGAATGGATTTCAGCGGCTGTCGACACGGAGCACCTGATGTCAAATCTTTTCTCACCGGAGGAGGAGTTCTCTTCGCTTCCAGATGGATACGGGAAGTACATAACGATGCTTCACATAAACGGTCCGCGCCCCGTGCATCCAACGCATTCACCCATATTCCTCTACTCGCCGGACATGGAAATAATTTACAAGTGGCTCTACATACTGAAGAAAAAAGGAATGCTGCGCGCCTACTTCGTCTGGGAGATGGGCTCGTTTGGCGTCATGGAAAGTGCGGTTGCAATGAGGAAGATACGTGATGAGCTTTCGAAGGAGAACCCGACGCCGCCGGACAAACTCCCACCCGAGTTCTTTGGAATAGACGAGAAATTCGAAGCGGCGCAACTCGTTGCCATGCGCGAGCACGCTTTCGATCCGCTTGAAGGCCTCCTCATGGTTCCGGAGGAGGGACATACGTTCTTGTCGACTGCTGCGAGAAGCAAGGGGCAGCTCGGAGTTTGGAACAAGGAGAAGTACACGTAATCAGAGCTCAAGTGAGACTTTGTCAAGTATTCTCTTTTCGCTTTTCTTCGTCTGCGCCACGACTTTTATGTACTTTTCTATGCCCGAATTGTTCAGCTTCTCGCGGAGAAGTTCGTCTATTTGAAATATTCCCGATGAGTTGGACATCGTTATTTTTATCACAACGGGACGTGACTTCCCCCGCCTTATCTCCACCTTTTCTATGGCAAGCGCGGATGTCGAGTGTATGTCAACCTTTCCGAGATTGAATGGTATGCGTGCCCGCCCTTCTTCCATGTCAAGTGCGTCGGCGACGCGAACGCACCCGGCTTCTATCGTCAGCGGCTTGTACTTGTAGTGATGGGCCATTATGGCGTGAAGAATCTCCGAGCGCATTATGTAAAGTTTCTCGCCTGAGTAGAAGTTCTCAAGTATTCTGTTGAGAATTCCAATGGCAAGCGGAACGCTGTACTCCTGATGGTTCGTGCGGTGGACGCTCATTCCTATGTCGTGCATCACGGACGCAAGAAACACAATGACCTCAGCGTCTTCCTTTCTCATCTTGTAATCCTTCTCTACAGATGACCTCACACCGGAGCTCCGTATGAGCCTGAACAGTTTCATGGCGTTTGATGCGACTATCCTCATGTGTGTCGGCCCGTGATCCGAGTATCCCATTCTGTCTATGGCCGTGACGTTTGAGCATTTCCAAAGCGTGTTGAGCTCCACGTCTTTCTCAACCATTTTCACTACATTCCTAAGTGTATTGTTATTTTCAAATTCCAAGTCAAATTTCATAGAATTCACCTTCGTACGAATAAATAATACTTTTGAGGCTCACGCATCTCCTCGAGAACGCGCTCAGCGATTGTGTCGTAAAGGTCCGGAAGAAGGTGTATGCGCTTCTTCATGTCGTCGAAGCTCTTGAACGGCTCCTTCTCACGCTCGTCTATTATGTACTTCACGTGCTTCTTCCCTATGCCGGGAAGGAGCTCAAGCTGATGCATTCTTGGAGTTATAGTGCGCGATTTGTTGAAGAACTCAACGAATCTTTGCTCGTTGTCCTTAACGATGCTTTTTATGACGTCTTTGAGCATAGACTTTGACATGCTTGTTAGGTCGTTGTAATGAAGTCTTCTTTTTATGAGCTTCACCTTGTCGCGCTCACCCGAGCCGACGTACAGGCGCTCTTCTTGTGAGATGCTCGCGTCGCTCTTTGGAATGAGCTCTAAAAGTGTGAAGAAAGTTTCACCTATCGACTGAATTATGGGTTCAGCTCTCCTGTCCCCCGCATAACCGTTCGGGAGATAATCGAGTACCCTAACGTATTCTTCTTTCATTTG
>WALA01000004.1 GCA_015523085.1 Candidatus Aenigmatarchaeota archaeon | reverse complement strand
TTGAGAAGGAGCTCGGAAAGCCGATCGGATCCGGGTATCCGAGTGACGAGGTCACGATGAAGTACTTGGAGGAGCTCATTTCATCCGGCAAAGACAATGACTACATAAGGAAGAAGTGGATAACGTATAAAAGATTGAAGAACAAATATTCACAGAAGAAACTGAGCTCATTCGGTGGTGACGATGAAGAAAGAGATGATAGCTAATTACATTTTCGGGGCGCTCATGGGCGTTCTATCGTATGTGGTCGACATACACACGCTAATGTTAACTATATCGACTCTTTTTGACTTGGCTCTCAACTATTACCTTGTCGGAGAATTCAACTTTGCCAAATTCGAGAAGAACGGATTCTGGCATTTCTTTTTGGCTCTCTTTGTCGTTTGGACCGTGCTTTACAACATAAGGTTTTACTCCGTCATTCCGCTTTTCAGATAGATTTTGAAAATGTATTCAGCGATTTCAGCGTGATGTAAATTGATGAAATCAGGAGAGCTCTTTTGATTCCGCGAGAGCCAATTGGCACCAATCTTTTCGTCATACTCAAGAGCTTTCTTTCGCGCTCCGTCTCTCCGTGCGAATCGACGTATTTGAACCTTATTGATACGTCAGGCATTGCGTGCTTGAATATGAACGACGTCCTCCTCGTGTGGAACGATGATGTCACAACGACTATCCTCTTCCAATCGAGGTTTCGCGCGATTTTTCCAACGAAGTACGCGCTGCTTATCGTATCAACGGATTCATTCTCGATGATTATTTTCGATTTCGGCACACCAAGAAGGGTTGCGTACTCTTTCATGAGCTCGGATTCGGTCGCGACACCGTTCGATTGCGAGCCCGACATTAAAATTTTCTTTGCCTTTCCTCTCTTGAATAGGTCGACGCCGAGCTCAACCCTTCTCTTGCTCTCTTCGGAGAGGCCGTCTTTTCCGACGCCGCACGCGAGGATGACAATTGCATCGTACATTTTATCACTCCACGAGATGACGGTCCTTCAGGCTCTTTATCATGGGCACTATGGTTTCGTCTATGTACTTTTTCGGTATGTCGGACGGGGTTTCTGACATGAGGTCGCGCCAATCGGATGTCTTTGGAAACGCTATGACTTCGCGTATGTTTTCCTTGAACAGGAGCTTTGATACGAATCGCTCGAGTCCGAACGCTATGCCGCCGTGCGGTGGAACTCCGTACTCAAACGCCTTCAACAAGAATCCGTAGCGCTCATTTATGTCCTTCTCGCTCATATTCAGGATTTCAAATATCCTTCTCTGAACGTTTTCATCGTGTATTCTTATGCTTCCGCCCCCGACCTCGGAGCCGTTGAGGACTATGTCGTAAGCGAGCGATAGCGCGCTCAATGGGTCGTCAAGCATTTTCGGGTCCTTCACCATTGTGAACGGGTGGTGCGACGGTGTTATTTCGCCGTTGTCGTTCAACTCGAAAAGCGGGAAATCAACTATCCACGCAAACCTGTACTCCTTCGGAAGGTCCGAATATTTTCCTATTATGCTTCGCACGACGCCGAGCGATTTACAAACACTCTCCCAGTTGGATTCGTCAAACTTTGCATACGCAACGAGATTCCCGCTTTTGGGGATTCTCTTCAGGTCATCATCGAAATTCCCCTTTCCCTTGTACGAGAACTTGACGCCCTTGACTTTTGCGAGGTCGTTTAAGATGCCGTCGTTGTCAATGTCTGAGACGATGTATTTTAAGTTTCCGACGGTTTCTATTTTTTCCTTTATTCTGAGATCCGGCTTGTCCGTCCCGTACACGTTCATCGCGTCCTTGTACGATATTATCGGGAACTTTCCGAGCTCCTTCCCCGTCAACGATTTCACGACGTACTTCACCATGTCCTCGATTATGCTCATCACATCTTCCATCGTGACGAATGACATTTCTATGTCAACTTGCGTGAACTCCGGCTGGCGATCTGCGCGCGGGTCTTCGTCCCGGAAGCATCGCGCAAACTGGTAGTACTTCTCGAATCCGGCGACCATGAGTATCTGCTTGTACAGTTGCGGACTTTGAGCGAGGGCGTAGAACTTTCCAGCGTGTATCCTCGATGGAACGAGGAAGTCCCTGCTTCCCTCTGGGGTGCTTTTCGCAAAGTAAGGAGTTTCCACCTCGACGAAACCGTGGGCGTCCAGGAATTCGCGGAACGCGCGTGCGACTTTAGCGCGGAATATTATGTTTTGCATCACTTCCGGACGCCTTAAGTCGAGGTATCTCCATTTCAGGCGCGTTTCTTCTTTTGTGCTCTTTATTATTTCGGGGTCTTTGATTTCAAGTGGGAGTGGCTTTGACTTTGACAGGACGTTTATGTTGTCCACTTTTATCTCAATATCGCCAAGCTTTGCGTTCGGGTTCTTCTTTATGCGCTCAACGACGCTACCGATGACTTCTACAACTGACTCTTCAAGAACGCCATCGAGCTTTTTCATTTCGTCGCCCTTGACGACACATTGAACTATGCCTGACCTGTTTCTCACATCAACGAATATCATCTTTCCGTACTTTCTCATTCTGTGAATCCATCCGAATATCTTCACGTCGGACCCCACCGTGAGCTCATTGAAATTTCTAACCACGTTCATCACACCACCATACAAAACATAACGGCAAAATCTTTTAATTTATTTAAATCTGGAAAACACTATTGATTTATAAGAGGTGCATCGTATGGTCAAAAGAAAGAAAACGAAGAGAAAGTTCGGCGTTTTCACGAAGGAGGAGGAGAATTCCCTGCTGCTTTTTACAGCGGGTCTTGACTTCGGGCTTGCGCTCGTCGGAATGGCCTACGGACTCAAAAAATTTGCCATCGCCGTTCTCGTTCTCATACTGCTCGTGCTTCTCTACGTCGACTACAGGATAAAGGAGGAATAAGATGACGAGATTCGAAATAACGTTCCTAGGGACAACCGCCATGGTTCCGACACCGAAGAGAAACCACCCGTCCATATACGTCCGCTATGTCTCGGCCGGAGAAAAGTGCTTTTTGCTCGACTGCGGTGAGGGCACACAGAGGCAGATAATATCGCTCGGACTGAATTTCATGAGGATAGACAGGATATTCATAACACACTGGCACGCTGACCATTTCCTTGGCCTTCTCGGTCTCGTTTCCACGATGACAATCGAGAAAAGGAAACGCCCGCTTTACGTTTATGCACCCGAGGCGGAGAAGTTCGTTCCACAATTTCTTTCCATTGGATATGCGGCGAGGAAGTTCAAGGTCATTCCTGTTGACGTTCCGTACGAGGGGAAGGAGAAAACGACGATTTTCGAGGACGACGAGCTGAAAGTGGAAAGCGTTCCCGTGAAGCACGGGATACCGGCGGTCGCGTATGCAATCGTTGAGAAAGACAGGGTGAAGATAGACCATGAGAAGGCAAGCGAGCTCGGTCTGCCAAAAAAGAGCCCCATATTCAAGAGGATAAAAAAATTCGGAAAGGCTGTTTACAAGGGCATTGAGGTGAACTTGAAGGACATATCGTACGTTGAGCGCGGAAAAAAGATATCGTACTCTGGAGACACGATGCCGTGCTCAAACATGGTTGAGCTGGCGAAGAACTCGGACATTCTCATACACGAGTCAACGTACTTTGAGGAGTTTGAACGGTACCACACGACATTTGAGCAGGCGCTCGAAATAGCCGAAAAGGCAAACGTCAAAAAGCTCATTGTAACGCATATAAGCAGGCGTTATCAAGACGACAATGAGCTCAGAAAAATAATAAAATCGCATAAGACGAACTTCGACGTGGATTTGGCCGTCGACGGAATGAAACTTGTTTTGGAGTGAACGGCAAATGAGCAAGCTGAAAAGAGAAATTGGACCATTCGTCTTGTTTTTCCTAGTAGTCAACATAATCGCGGGAACGGACATATTTTTCATACCGGCCATTGGGGCGAGGTACGCGGGATCGGCATCGTTGATCTCGTGGGCAATCGTCGGCACGGTATCCATATTCATATCGATGATATTTGCTGAGCTCATATCGCTCTATCCAAACGCCGGCGGCGCGTACGAGTATACGAAGGAGGCGTTTGGAGAATTCTGGGGATTCACGGTCGGGTGGATGTCGTGGATGATACTCAACATAGTCATTTCGATGCTCATAGTCGGAGCGCTCTATTATCTGCTCCCCCACGCGAGCATGCTCGTGTACGGTGTGATATCCATTTCCATAATTCTCATTTTGAACTACGTCACGTACCGTGGCATAAAGTGGAGCTCAAAGATGCTTCTCATATTCGGGTTTGCGACCATACTTGCGCTGCTGACCGTGGCCATTCCATCAGCGTTCCAGATGAAATTTTCTAATCTTTTTCCGTTTGAACTCGACATCTCGAAAATAATGATGGCCACGTTTTTCATATACGAGATTTTCTTCGGATGGGAATCCGCAACTTATTTGTCCGAAGAGGTCAAGAATCCGCGATACGTGTTTCCAAAGGTGATCGTATGGGCCACAATATTCACGGTTGTTATGAGCATAGCTTTTGTTTTCGTCACCATGGGCGTGATGCCCATAAGTAAATTTGCGGCGTCCGACACGCCAATACTTTTAATTGTACAACGAATATTTCCAAAGTCGTTGCAATTTTTATTCTCAATAATAATATTTTCAACGCTTATCGGAACGGTCGCCGGGAACATAACAACGTCACCGCGACTCCTGTACGCCATGGCGCGCGACAAGACGATGATAACGCAATTTTCGAAAATTCACAAGAAATACGGAACTCCTTACAACGCCATTTTGTTCCAGACAATATCGGCGATAGTGATAACGATAATCGGGTTCGCAAATTACAAGTACCTTCTTGAGATACTACTTCCTCTCGAAATAACGTTGTACACGTTTGTGATAGCGGCTTTCATAAAGTTGCGAAAGACAAACAAATCGAAAAGGACGTTCACGTTCCACTTCGGTCGTCCTATCGCGTGGTTCATAATATTCTTCAACATACTCATCATGTTCTATTGGTTCAGGCACTCGTCTAATTCATTAAGTATACTTATGACGGATGCCGACTTCGTGTTCATAGGCATACCGTTTTACCTCATCATAAAGCTTTACAGCGACAAGAAGTTCGTGGGAAAATTCTTTGACAACTTTTCTTGGGTATGGGACAAGTTCTTCCCAATATGGTACGGCGAAGAGGAAAAGATGAAGGTCATAAAGAATGCTGGTGTGCGGCCTGGTAGCACCGTGCTCGATTTCGGCGCTGGAAGTGGACTTACGACGCTTGAGCTCTCGCTGATAGTCGGGAAGCGCGGGCGCGTTGTAGCGACAGACCTTTCAAAGAACCAGCTCGCGAGAATATCGAAGAAAATCTTCCGAAAGAAAACGCTTTCAAACGTCATACTCCTTCACGAAGACGGCGAGATAACGAAATTTCCGGAGAACAGCTTTGATTCCATAGTTTCCGTGTCAACATTATCGCACACGGAAAACCCCGTTGAACAGATAAAGAACCTTTTGAAGTATCTTAAGCACGGCGGAAAGTTCTCGTTCCTCGCATTTGGAAAGAGCTTCTTCTTCCCGTGCGAGCCGTATTTGAAGAACGAGGAAACTGTTCGCAATTTGTTCAAGAAAGCCGGGTACAACGTTCACATAGAAGGGCAGCGCAAAAGGTTCACGCACTATTGGTTCATTTGGGGCGAGAAGCCGTAGTTCGTTGATAATAATTTAGAAGCATTTCTTTGATTCCTTCTCTGATTTCTTTGATATTATTCGGTATGATTATCTCAACGTGCTCGAATGGGATGCGCTCGAATACAGTCTCACCATTCTCTTTGCGCTCTTTATAAAACACATCAACACCATGATTCAAATCATCTGGCGTTCGCGGTATTTTCGCCTTTTTGAATTCATTCACGAATTTTTTGCACACTTCACCAAGATCTTTCTGGTACGTTCCCTTTGGCTGATGCTTTTTCTTTTCTTTGTTGCGCTCGTAGCCCGCATTCATGAAATAATTAAATATCTCTTTACATGTTGTCCGATCCGTCACTCTGAAGTCACCAACCGTTTTGAAATCGTATCCGAGAGCGAGCGCTATCATATCATTTGGATGAACGAATTTCAGCGATTCGAACTGAGTCCAGAAAGAAAGGCCTTCGTAGATGTCGCGGAGCTCCCATTTCTCGTAAGCGCCAAGGTTTATGTCTTCTATTTCCTTCTTGTAATTGCTATTTTTACCATTTTCATTCTCATTTCCTTCCAGATAATTCCCGAATAGTGTGAGCTCCATGCTTATAATTGCCGTTATCATTTAAATAGTTATCACTCTGTAATAATTAACTTATTTTTTCATCCATTTTTATTTATTCGCTTCAACTTCTCGTTATGGGCAAGTTTCCGTATGCAACCGCATCAATATTCATCGCGTGCGTTCTCGTGTACGCAATGCAAATCGCAAATCCGGCGATAACGAGCGAGTTCGCACTCTCTCGCGGAGCTCCGATATGGACGTACGTGACGTACATTTTCCTCCATGGGTCGATAGAGCACATATTTTACAACATGCTCGCGCTCCTGATGTTCGGCTATATTTTGGAGTACATAATAGGCACAAAGCGATTTCTGCTCGTGTTCTTTTCAAGTGGAATCGTTTCGGGGATCGTCGGGCTTTCGCTTTACAATTCTATAATAGGGGCTTCTGGCGCGATATTTGGGATAATAGGATGTTTGACTATGATACGGCCGAAGATGGTCGTCTTCGCATTCGGAATGCCCATGCCACTTTACATGGCGTCGGTTTTCTGGATGTTTCTCGACCTTGTTGGTATAGTGTACCCGGACAACGTTGCGCACGCGGGGCATATCGGGGGGTTCCTCTTTGGTGCATTTATAGGGGCTTTTATGCGCAAGAAATACGGTGAAAAGAGGAAGACGTACTTCATAAGCGAGGACAGAATGAGGCGCTGGGAAGACGATTGGATGGATTAAAAAAGATGACCGTTTCTCCTCAATCGGACGTTTGGAAGCACGGACATCATCTTTTTCTCGAGCATGGATATGTCCGCGTCGCCAAGCTTTACCCGCTTGTCACATTCGAGGATTATGTTCGGTATGCCGACGCTCGAGAATTTCGACAACGTATAAACGAGGTTGGCCACCTGGATCTCATTTTCCTGGCCGAGAAAATCGATTCTTATCGGGCGGCTCCTCGAATTCGGTCTGATGTACATTGAGAATATCTCGTCTTTCTGCGGCGCGTCTGAGAGATTCGTCTCATTGTACTTGAACGACTTTGTGCGCTCTCCGCCTTTGAGCGCGAACGACAAAACGAACGTGTCGCGAAATTCCTTAAAGTAGTGCGAGCTCTTCGAGTCCTTAACGACGCCGGCGAGAAGGCAACCCTTGCTTTTGCACTTGCCGTAAAGTTGCTTGTAGTACCCGATGATTTCTTCGTAATCATCGTACAGTGTTGAGCTTTCCTTCGGTCTCAGGGATGGGTGAGGCACGATTGAGCCGTCAACTATCAGGGCGTCGAGGTCGAATTGGTCAACCAATTCAAGCGACGTCTTTATCTCCTTCTTGACGCGCGTTATGTTGGAGAAAAACTTGAATTCATCGCCTATGTAGAATTCTATGTCGCGCTTTGGAAATTTTGACGGGTAGTATGATACGGAGAACTTTTCGCCGTATGTGTAAACAACACCGAGGGCCCTTGTGATGACAACGTCAAATGGGTGGTATGACTTTTTGAGCAGTCCGCCGTCAACGCTTCCGATTCTCTTTCCACTGAGGTCAACTTCGTCGAGACGGACAACGTCTTTCCTGAGCTCATTCGCCCTTTCACTTGCAGCCGTCCTCATCTCATTGACTTTTTTCATGACGTCGTTGAAATTCATGAAAAAATTTCGGAGCAATGTTTAAAAGAAAATGATTTAAACATTCGTTTTTACTATAAAGTTATGAATTATATTAAAGACGATGTAATTGGATACACAATGAAGC
>WALA01000003.1 GCA_015523085.1 Candidatus Aenigmatarchaeota archaeon | reverse complement strand
CCTGAACGGCTGAAAGAGCGCCCTATCCACCGCTACGGAAAAAACGGGTTCGTTTTGTTCAGGCTTCCGATTCCAAAAAAAGGAGTCGTCGGACTTCTCGGACCGAACGGAGTTGGGAAGACGACATCGTTGCGCATACTCTCGGGGGAGCTCAAGCCAAACCTCGGCGGCGATGCAACGTGGGAAGAAATCATAGGCGTGCACCGCGGAACGGAGCTGTTCAACTACATGAAGAAACTGTCAACGGGCAATGTGAAAGCCGTGTACAATCCCCAGCAGGTTGACAAGATACCAAAAGTTGTTCACGGAAAGGTGCGCGACCTCGTGAAGGGCGTTCCGAACGACGTGCGCGCAAAGCTCGGCGTGAATGAAATACTCGATAGGAACATCGAGAACCTTTCAGGCGGTGAGCTCCAGCGCGTTGCCATAGCGGCGGCGCTATCGAAAGAAGGCGACATATATTATTTTGACGAACCGACGTCCTACCTCGACGTTCGGGAGCGCATAAACGTCGCAAAAATGATAAGGGAAAAATCAATGAGCTCACCCGTGATGGTTGTGGAGCACGACCTCGCGACGCTCGACTTCCTCGCTGACACGATACACATATTCTACGGGGAGCCGTCCGCGTTTGGAATAGTGTCGAAACCTTACACGGTCAAGAACGGCATAAACGCGTTTCTCGACGGCTACATAAAAGGCGATAATGTTCGCATACACGATCCCATAGTCTTCGAGCGAGCCGCCACCGTGGAAAAGAAGAAGGAGCCGTTCGTCGAGTTCACGGACATTGAGAAAAAGTTTGACTCGTTTGAGCTCCGTGTGAAGGGAGGCGTGATTTACAAGAATCATGTCGTGGGAATTTTCGGTGCAAACGGCCTCGGGAAAACGACGTTCATGAAAATACTCGCGGGTGAATACGACTTCGATGGCGAAATATCAAGAAAGGTCAAGGTGTCTTACAAACCGCAGTTCATATCGTCGAATTACGATGGCAGTGTTCTCAGCGTCCTTTCGGAGATAAATCCGTTCAGCACGGAGACGATGAACACGATAATACGGCCACTTGGAGTTGACAAGCTGTTTGAGAAGAGCGTTTCCTCTTTGTCAGGGGGTGAGCTCCAGCGCGTCTCCATTGCGCTGTGCCTCGGACGCAAGGCGGATTTGTACCTTCTCGACGAGCCGTGCGCCTACCTCGACGTTGAGCAGAGAATGACGGTTGCAAAAATTGTCCGCAACCTTGGAAAGACGTTCATGGTCATAGACCACGACCTTATGTTCTTAAATTACATAAGCGATGAGTCCATGGTGTTCACGGGAGAAAAGAGCAAGTTCGGACGCGCCGAATTGATGCCGCTGAAAGAAGGCATGAACAAGTTTCTCAAGGAAATAGGCGTGACGTTCAGGCGAGACCCTGAGACAAACAGGCCGCGCGCAAACAAGCCCGGGTCCCAGAAGGATAGCGAGCAAAAATCATCTGGCGTGTTTTACGCGTAGATGAAAGAATTTTTCCACGACTTTCCCGTTTTTGATTTTCACGCCTTCCGACTTCAACAGGCGCACTTTCTCCTTCACGCCGCGTGCGAATCCGCCTATGTCGCCGTTTGACATCACAACCCTGTGGCAGGGAATGTCCTTCGAGTGATTTGAATGAAGAATTGCTCCAACAGCCCTTGGAGACGTCTTCGCGAGCTTCGCTATCTCGCCGTACGTGGAAACGTACCCTTTCGGTATGGATTTGGTGAGCTCAAAAACGCGTTCTCTCACGGACTTACCTTTCATTGAGAATCCTCTCTATGTTTTGCAGCCGTTTCAGAATCATTTCATTCTGCGCGCGTACGGCGTCAAGCTGATTAATTATGTACTCGAGCGAACTCTTGTCCGGCCCAGGAGCAAATTGATTATGCGCGCGTTCAAGCGGCATATCCATTGGTTCGAATCGTGGTGGTTTGAAGTTGTCCACTTCGGTCCGACCCCGTTGAAACATCTCGGGCGCTCCTTTTTGTTCATCTCTTCCAAATGGGTCGTATCTGTCCAGATTCTCCCTTGGCTTGTTCGAAACAGCAAACTTGAGGTCTTCGTGCATTGGATTAACATCGTTCCTTTGAATTATCTTTTTCTTTATTCCGTCAAATATGGACATTTCATACACCCTCCAAAATTTCGTGGGCGTTCGTTCCAAACGCATCGAGCAAATCGTTTTTGAAATCCTGAACCCACTGTTTCATCTCCTCCATGTACTTTCTCCTCTGCTCGTAGTAGAACATTCGCATGAATATCTTGTAAAACGCGCGCTGAAGGAAGTTTCTGTACGAAAACGACGTTTCTATTGTCGGCTTGACTGCGAGCGTGAAAGAACCGCTCTTTGTCTTCTTTCCCTCATTCATGTCGAACTGGAGCTTGAAATTGTACTTTGAATACCTGTCAAATTTGTTCTTTGCACTCCAAACGGCATGGAGCTCATAATTGTCGCCGATGTCGACAAAGAGAAACTTGTCCTCAAACCAGAACTTGCTTGATACGCGGAATCTCCGCTTCGCGATTTCCTTGATTATGTCTATGGCAGCGGAAGGTGTGGGTCCACTGTAACTTATCTTTATCGACCACGACGGTGCAAGTACCTCGTCCGTCAATTTCAACTTTTTAAGACTCATTCAGCATCACTCCAAAATGCTTGAGCTCGGCTTGGAACCTCATGCAGAGTTCGCGTGCCTCGTCGTATATGCGCTCGCGCTTCCTCTTGTAAAACAGCGAGTCCCAAAGCTTTCTCAGGACTTCGTAAAACACGGTTTGCTGCCACGCGTAATCCTGCGGAAACTCCGTGACGACGCGCGGCTCGAACACGACGGATACTTTTCCGTAGCCGTTCTCAGAGTATCCTTTGAGGTCGATGTCCATGTACATATATGACCATCTATCAAACGGTTTTGTAAGCAACCAATTTACCTTGAACTTGTGACCGTTCTCCGTTTTTTTCCAATTGTAGTCCTTCTCCTGAATGTACGCGTCCGGAACGGCGAATATCCGCTTGAGGAGTTCACCAACTTTCGTGTAAAATTTCTCGGGATGCTTACCTTCGAAGCGGAAGTATATCTTTTTCAGCGGTGGGAAAAGGTCTTCCCATATCGTAAGCC
>WALA01000002.1 GCA_015523085.1 Candidatus Aenigmatarchaeota archaeon | reverse complement strand
GGCGTGCATCGCCTCGTATGGAAGAAAGTTGAGCATCGAGGAATTGAAGGATGAAATAGCCAAGTTTTACGCGACGTCTTTCGGCCTCCAGAACGTGTCGCCCGTTCTCAGATGCCTCGAAAACGTCCGCCTCACGTTCGCCGAGGAGATGACGCAGTACGAATTTGAGCAGAGCGTCCGCCACAGGAAAGTGAGACACTTCACAAACCTTTTCATGGCAGCGCTCTCAGACGAACCGGATTACGTGGTTCCAAAGCTTGTTGGAAGTGTCGATGAATCGAAGCGCATACTCGAGCGCGCGATGAAAGAGGCGTGGGAGCTCAAGAAAGAGCTTCTTTCAAAGGGCGCCCGCCTTTCCGACATACTCGCATTGCTTCCAAGAGGGATAAAATACCGCGTTATCAAGACGTCTGACTTGAAGAACTACCTGCACGAATCCGCACTTCGCCTTTGCATGAACGCCCAGCAGGAGATAAACTACCACAAATACCTAGAAGCGAAGAAACTTCGCGAGCTCTATCCGTCGCTGAAAGACATATTCGCTCCGAGATGTGCTTACAGATACAGAATCGGCGTGCGCCCGTTCTGTCCCGAGATGAGCGAGAACGGAATTGGAAGATGGTGCGGATACCCCATGTGGAATTGGGACGAGATGTTCGAAGAGCTCGGAAAGCGGGAGTTCTAAATCAGTATCTTTTTGAACTTTTTAGCGAGCTCAATGAAGTCGTCCTTCGTCCAGCCCTTTAGCGTCATTTCCTGAACTCCAAGCCGTATACCGCTCGGCTTCACGACGCTCTTGTCCCACGGAAGTGAATTCTTGTTGCATATTATGCCGTTCTTCTCGAGCTCATTGGCAACTTTCGCGCCACCGCCGAGTTTCGAAACGTCCACGACAACCTGGTGCGTCTCCGTGAATCCATAGTCGGCAGCGCAAACATCGAATCCCTCGTTGTAGAGCGCCTCGGCGAACGCCTTTGCGTTGATAACGACGCGCTTTGCGTAGTCGGTGAGCTCCGTGTCGAGGATTATTGCCGCTGCGAGAAGGGCCGGAATCCTGTGGAGATGATGGTTGCTCAAAATTCCCGGAAAAACTTGGGTCTTTATGCTCTTCTCATAAATTCCGAGCTCGTCGTTTTTGAGAATTATCAGGCCCCCCTGCGGTCCCGGAAACGTCTTGTGCGTTGACGAAGTCATTATGTCCGCACCCTCCTTCAACGGCTGCTGGAACACGCCTTGATAAACGAGGCCGAAAACGTGCGCAGCGTCGTAGACGATTGTAAGATCCGGGAAAGCGTCGCGTATCTCCTTGACCGGCTCTCGGAAAAGGAACATCGATTTTCCAAATACGACGAAATCCGGATTCACCTTGCGTATGAGTTTGATGGCCTTGTCAACGTCCGTTGTAAATGGATTCTCGCCTGTTGGAAAGTTGTACACGTTGCGCCCTATCAGACGTGTCATCGTTCCCATCTTGTTGTGGGTTATATGGCCGCCGCTTGGTAGGGAGTTCGTCACGACCGTGTTCGTTATGCGCGGCATGGCGCTGAATACGGCTATGTTCGCCACGGCGCCGCTTATGGGGCGAACGTCCGCGTAGCTCGCGTTGAATTTCTTTTTGAAATACTCAATCGCAGTCGCCTCGAGCTCATCCGCGTACTTCGTTCCATTGTAGTACCGCTTGTACGGTTCGCCCTCAGCGTACCTGTGCATAAAATCGTTGTAATACAACTCCGGTGATTCGAACTTTGGGAGCTCGGTGACCATTATGTTTTCAGACGCAATGAGATTCACGCAGGAAGAGCGCCATTCATTCTGGCGAGAAACAACGTCCTTTATCCAATCAACAGTCGACTTGTCCATAATTACACCCCACATATCAGTAAATAAATTTATCCGAAATATTTTAAAAAGAAAAAAAAGTTTTACAATTGAAATACCACATCAGAAAGAGGGTACAAATTCATATGAATTTGATGTTCTTTGCCGTTATTTGACTTTTCAGCGTTCATCAATAGAATTTTTCCTTTGTATATTTCTATTTCCGATTTGTCTCCATTAACTCTCTCACTGAATGAAAGCCCTTTTTCATACGTGAACCCTTTGAGATTGCCATAATATCCTTCTATCTCATCTTTGTTCCCAATAATAATTCCGTTTCCACCTATCCACGGAGTAAATGAAATCTTTTTCTTCATATTTTTTCACCTCTCAAATATTCATCTGTTGAATATTTGATATTTTTATTTATTATAGCGTCCACGGGCATCAAGTACGCCAGGTAAGCAACTTCCTCGATCAAACCCGCACTGGAATTTTCGGAAGTAATCTTCTCATAATTCTCCTTGAACCTTTCCTGAGTATCACTTATTTCAACAATCGGGATTCTGGAAACTTCATCGTAGTAATCGGCCATAAATTCAAGCATTTCGTCCAACCTGAACACTCTTCTATACCCAGGAATGTCTGAGACGAATCCAATCTCTCGTTCAGGTGGCTTCCCGAACATCCTTTTGAAAGCGTTTTTAATCACTATTCCAAGCGGCCGGAAGGGAACTATATGACCTTCGTCCGATGGCGGGAAGAAATATGGGTCTCCGTTTTTGTTGAAGTATTTGTTCAAAAACGAATTCATATCGGAATCGCTCATTCTACCACCAGCTTTTCGAGCAATGATTTTAACAGATTCATGACGTCCACTGGATCTTCATTTCCTTCGTATTTTATTTCGAGCGACGTTTCATTATATTCTGTCCCTGGATCATGAATGGTCGAATGTGCGTCGTGCAGAGCGCTATATTCTTCATTATTGACCAATTTTTTGTACATTTCTTCTAATTTTGATGGTCCGAGGTCTGAAAATAGAACTGCCCGAATAAAATAATTATTATGTGTGCCATCGATTTTTTCCGGCTTTACTTCAAACACGTATTTTAGCTTCATCGAATCACCTTTTTAAAACAATAGCAATTAAAACTTTAAATTTGTTTCTTCTTGGTAGTTTATGCATTCTGAGCGCGCGGAAAACTTATTTAAAATTAGGTGCAGAAGTTTAAGCATGTCAAAGGAGCTCGGAATGACGCACAAGAAAAGCGACCTGGGTGAGTGGTACGTCGAGGTTGTCAGGAAGGCGGACCTTGCCGAGTACTCGCCCGTGGAGGGATGCATAATCATAAAGCCGTACGGCTACGCGATATGGGAGCGCATATACGAGTGGCTGAACGAGCGCATAAAGGAAACGGGTCACAAGAACGTTTACTTCCCGCTTCTCATACCAGAGCGCCTTTTGAAGAAAGAGGCGGAGCATTTCGAGGGGTTCACTCCCGAAGTGGCGTGGGTGACGCACGGCGGAAAGAAAAAGCTCAACGAGCGCCTCGCCATACGTCCAACTTCCGAAACGATTATGTACACGACATTCTCGAAGTGGATACGGAGCTACAAAGACCTTCCGCTGAAAGTGAACCAATGGGCGAACATCGTGCGCTGGGAGACGAAGATGACAAAGCCGTTCTTGCGCGGTCGGGAGTTTCTGTGGCAAGAGGGTCACACGGCGCACAGAACAAAGGAGGACGCTGACGAGGAAGTTGAAAAAATGCTAAACGTGTACAAGGAGCTCGCCGAGGACGTTCTCGCGATACCCGTCCTAACGGGAAAGAAAACTGATTCTGAGAAGTTCGCCGGAGCTCTCTACACGATGTCAATTGAAGGCCTCATGCCCGATGGAAAGGCGCTTCAAATGGGGACGTCTCACAATCTCGGGCAGCACTTTTCAAAGGTATTCGACATAAAATTCTCGGACGAAGACGAAAAGAAGAAGCACGTGTGGCAGACATCCTGGGGCGTCTCGACAAGGTTGATTGGCGCCGTCGTAATGGTCCACGGCGATGACAAAGGTCTTGTTCTGCCTCCGAAAGTGGCGCCCATTCAAGTTGTCATAGTTCCCATACCATCAAACGAGCGCACTGCGGAAGAGGCGCGAAAGCTCGCTGATGCCCTTCGCCCGTTGCGCGTTGAAATAGACGAGCGTGAAAGAACGCCCGGATTCAAGTTCAACGACTGGGAGCTCCGCGGAGTTCCCGTGCGAATTGAGCTCGGTGCGCGCGAAATTGAAAGCGGTGAGCTCACCGTATTCAGGCGCGACACGAGAGAGCGAACGAAGCTCTCATCAAAAAACGCGAAAGAAGGCATTGAACGCATCCTCGATGAGATTCAATCAAACCTGTTCGAACGCGCGAGGAAATTCCTCGAAAGCAGAATGGACGTCGCCAAGAGCGTGGATGAGCTCGTCGAGAAAATCAACGAGGGAAAAATCGTCCGGGCGGCAGTGTGCCCCGAACACGAATCGAAGGTTAAGGAGCTCTGCGGCGCGACTCCGCGCGTCATCTCCGGGCGCGGGAAGTGCATATTCTGCGGAAAGGACTGCGACGAGGCCTGGTTTGCTAAGGCCTACTGAGATTTTTCGTCCTTTGTGGGAATTTTAGAAAAGTATTTATCGTAATTTTTTTTGAATTTTTTCTGGAAGTTTACCTGAATAAATACCAC
>WALA01000001.1 GCA_015523085.1 Candidatus Aenigmatarchaeota archaeon | reverse complement strand
GATTATAAATTTTGGCGGAATTATTTTTATGATAGATTTATCATTAAACTGCCACGAATTAACTATTTTGTTTGACGATAAATTTGAGTTATTTATTGATGTATTGTTAATTAAATTTGACGAAGAAGTATTTTCAGATTGCTTGCTAACACACCCAGAAGTTATTATAATAAATAATATTAATATCACTATAGTCTTTCTATTGATATGATTCATGTGCCGGTGGGGGGACTTGAACCCCCGACCTCTACGTTTCTCAATTCGTCATAGCCTTTCGGCTCGGAGCTCACATAAGCGCGAAACTCCCTTTCGGGCGTCTCGATATATGAGCGTAGCGCTCTAACCGACTGAGCTACACCGGCGTGTCAAACCAAAATTGAGCAAAAAAGTTTTTATTTCTTTATAATGCCGAGCTCCGCCAAAAATGCCTCGGCTTGTATCTGCTCGTTCGCCCCTTCCGTTATGCGGAACTCGTATTCGCTCAGCGAGCGTATCATTTGAAGCTTGTGCTTGTCCTCGAGGTTCATTCTCATGATTTCCTTGTGCATCTGCTTGAGTATTCCCTCTCCCGAGAGGCCTTCCTTGTACATTAGGTCGAGAAGGAGCTCGCGCGCCTCCTTGAACTTTCCGTTAAGCGCAAGCGCTATCATCTTCTTCACGCGCTCCGGCTCCGCGAATCCGACTATTTCGTAAACGGTCTTGCTGTCGACCTTCTTTTTCATTGCGCTCGCTTGAAGTATGTTTATCGCGCGCCTCATGTCGCCCTCACACACGTCGAGTATCGCGTCTATTCCGCTCTTGTCTATTTTTATCTTCTCCTTCGATGCTATGAACTCTAGGCGCTTCTTGATTTCATCGTCCGTGATTTTCGAGAATCTGAATATCGCGCACCTCGACTGAATTGGATCGATTATCTTCGACGAATAGTTGCACGCGAGTATGAAGCGGCACGTGTCCGAGTACGACTCCATTATGCGTCGGAGTGCCTGTTGAGCGTCCTTTGTGAGGGCGTCGGCCTCGTCAAGGTATATGATTTTGAAATCGCCGTTTATTGGCTTCGTCCGGGCGAATTCCTTGACTTTCGTCCTTATCGTGTCTATGCCGCGCTCGTCGGACGCGTTGAGCTCAAGAAAGTTGCTCTTCCAGTTGGTGCCGAAGAACTCGTGCGCAAGGCAGAGCGCAGCCGTCGTCTTTCCCACACCAGCCGGACCGGCGAACAGGCAATGCGGCAGTGAACCTTTCTTCACGAATTCTTTGAGCCGTTCGACAACTTTAGCATGACCTACCATTTCGTCCAGCTTTTTCGGCCTGTATTTTTCCGTCCAAATTTCATTTTCCATGAGACCACCATAAAAATTTAAGCTCAGTGTATAAAAAATTATAATGGGCAAAGGATTAAAATACTTCTTTTTGATAATGCTCGTCCCAGTCGTGGTCGCGGGGAATCTTACGACAAAATCCATAGCTCATATGGACGTCGAAATAGTGCGCTCCGGAACCGTTGTTGCACATAATGCGAGGGACATACGCCTTTACATGTACGTTCCATATGGGTGCTACAAGATTGAATCGAGTACGAACTACACGTTCTCAAACGATTCTTACGGGAACAAAATGATCGTTCTCCGCGCAACCGGTCCGTACAACGTGACGTTCTTCGTCCGCTCGAATGCAAAGTACGGCCGCCCAACGAAAATTGTCAAAGGCCGCTCAGAGCGCACGCCGCTCACAAATTACGATTTGGACATGGAGAAATACGCAGCGTGGAGCGGCTCTCTCCAGGGATTCGTTGAAATGCTCAAGTACGTTTCCTCGTTCAAGTATGACAAGTCGCTATCATCGAAGCAAATGCCTGCGGTCTGGACATTCCACAACAGGCGCGGGACGTGCGATGAATTCTCGAATTGCCTTGCATCGCTTTCGGAGCTCGCCGGAATAAAAACGCGCGTCGTCGTTGGATACGCGTACCGCTCGTCGGCGGACAAAACACTCGGGAATCACGCCTGGGTGCAAATACTGACGGACGATGGATGGGTGGACGCAGACCCGACGTGGAGGGAATTCGGCTACATAGACGGCTCGCACATACCTTTGGCGTATTTGCCCGACACGAACATAAGCGAGAAAGTGAAGTTCGTCGGAAACGATGTTGATTGGATAAAGAACCCCGACGAGTTTAAGATACTCGACGTTTCGTACAAGGAGCCGGTGAGAATCACGACCGGCTACGTTGGTGGAGACACCGGCTACATATACGCCAACCTCACGGGACCGTGCTACATGGCCGATTTGAACGTTCTCTCGTGTGTCTCAGGAAATTCAAGCGTTCTAAACATCCGCGACAGACCGCGGCTTGTTTGGTTCTGTGGGAACGAGACGGTTTTTTGGGCGTACAGTTCGGATGAATTCAACGGACTTTGCCCCACGGTTGTCTACGATGGCAGTGGGATCACATCAACAGTGACCGTTCGCTCAAAGCCGACACACGGTAGCGCATTCATAAGCGCGCCCGACAACGTGTTTCCAGGGGAGCAATTCAGGCTCTCTGCGTATGGAAACAACCCCATTGTATTCTCGCCTAATTTGAGTCTCCCGAATTCGACGAAGTTCCTCGTCACGTTCTACCGCCCGGGAATTTACAAATTTTACGCTTTCGATGGGCGGCTCTATGAGAAGGATGTCAATGTAGTCGCTTCGAAGGACTTTGACATCAACGTGTCGTGCCCTAAGGAAGTGCACGGTATATTCAACGTCACAGTCAGCGTTCGCGGAAAGAAAAACGTCACGGTTGAAGTGTCTTACGGCGATGAGACGAAGTTCGCGGAAGTAAATGGTAGCTCCGTATTCACGTTCGACGCAACCCCGAACGCAGACACGGTGAAGGTCATCGCGAGGGACGGCGACATTTTGATAAGAACGGTAAACGTTGAATACAGAAGAACGCTTTTCGAGCGAATTCTCGAAATCATTTCAAACTTTCTAAAATCGATTTCATTTTGAGCGCGTCCTTTTCGAGAAGCGGCGATTCACATATCAACGTGATGTCCATTTTTCTTTTTAAAAGGCGCTTTGCGAGCTCCGTAAAATCGGGATGCCCTATGGGCTCGTGATTTTTCTCGCCGTGGTCTCCGTAGTTTATTCCGGAAAAGTGGGCGTGAACGTGCTTCAAGTACGAGACCTTGTCGAGAATCTCGTCGTAATCTATGTGGCCGAAGTTCCTCGCGTATATGTGTGCGAAATCTACCACTGGAACGCATCCATCAACCTTTCTGACAATGGGTAGAAGCTCGTCGAGAGTTCCGAACTGGCTTGTCCTTCCCATTGTTTCGAGACCTATTGTCGCGCTTGTCTTGCTTGTTATCTCTTCGCACGCCTCGAACACGTCGTCAAAGCAATGATCGCTCTTTCCGTAGAACCCGGCGTGCACGACAACGGGGCCATCGAAAAATTCGGCGCGCTTTGCGCTGTCGATTATGCGCTTCACGGACGCTTCCCTCTTCTCAGGGTTGCAAAGGTTTATGTAGTACGGCGCGTGAACGGAGAGCGCGACGTCGTTCTTCTTGGCGAGCTCTCCCAATTTCTTTGCGGTCTCGATTGACATTTTTACGCCGCGCACGAACTCGACTTCCATTGCGCCGAGGCCGTGCTCTCTGAGCCATGGTATGGCTTCCTGCGATGTCTTCACGACGCTTGGTATTCCTGACGTTCCTATTCTTATCATTTTTTCATCCTCTCTATCATTTTTTCAAAATCTTTGAGGCCCGATGCGTTCGCAACGTCCTTCCTTTCGGCCCATCCCCGCCTTGCCGTGTACACACCCAACATCGTGTCCATCATCTTTTCCGAGTGCGCGTCAGACCCTATGACGAATTTCACGCCGAATGACTTTGCAAGGCGCACGTTTGGTCCGTTTAGGTCAAGACGGTCGGGCGATGCGTTTATCTCCATGAAGACGCCGTTTCTCGCGGCGAGCTCGAAGATTTTTTCCTTGTCAAATTCCATTGGGTCGCGCTTGAATATTATTCTTCCCGTCGGGTGCGCTATGGCCATTATGTAGGGGTTCTCTATCGCGGCCTTGAGGCGCTCCGTCACGTTTGTCCCGAATTTTGAATGTATTGCCGCAATGGGAAAGTCGAGCTCCTTCAAAATATCATTTGGCACGTCCACGCCGCTCTCCGTTATGTTTGCCTCGACGCCGGAGAATATGCGGAAGCCGTCTCGATCGAACTTCTTGTTCAATTTTTCTATTTCCTCAATCTGCTTCTTAATGCGCGTTTCGTTCAACCCGTGCGCGATCGGGAGGGCCCAGTGGTCCGTGATGACGATGTACTCATAGCCAAGTTCAATCGCCCTTTTCGCCATTTCCTCTATCGTGTTTTTCCCGTCTGACCATTTCGTGTGAACGTGCGTGTCGCCGAAAATTCGCTCCACAAGCTTTGGTATCTTTCCTTTCTCCGCGGCTTCGATTTCACCCGTGTTTTCACGGAGCTCGGGGGGTATGTACTTGAGTCCGAGGCTCTTGTAAATCTCTTCCTCCGTTCTTCCCGCTATGCGTTCGCGCCCCTTGAACAAACCGTATTCATTGAGCTTCATACCCTTTCGGATTGCGATTTCCCTGAGCTTTATGTTGTGGCTTTTTGAACCGGTGAAATACTGCAATGCCGATCCGAACTCGTCTTCCTTGACGACGCGGAGGTCAACCTGAATTCCGAGCTTTGTCATTATGGATGTTTTCTTCTCGCCTTTTACAATTACGTCGCCCATCTTTGCGAATTCGTCCATTATTTTCGGAGGTGCCACGACAAGTATGTCTATGTCGCCGTTCGTCTCTTTCCTTCGCCGTATTGAGCCTGCGATTTCAATGCGCTTTGCGTGAGCTCGAAGCTTCTCAACGATCTCCTCGGCGATTGGAAGTGCGTCCCCTAGGAGAAAGCGCTTCTCTTCAAGATTCGAAAGGCCTTTGAGTATGATATCCTCCGTCTTCGGTCCGAATCCCTTTAACTTTGCTATCTTGTGCTCTTCGCACGCCTTCCTGAACTCATCTACCGTCGAGATCTTGAGCTCGTTGTATATCCTCTTGACCTTCTTGGGGCCGATTCCTTTTATGTTCATTATGCGGACGAGGTCGCCCGGCACCTGCTTTCGGAGCTCGTCCAACTTTGAAATCCTCCCGGTTTCTATGTATTCGACTATCTTCTTTGACAGGTTCTTCCCTATGCCCGGTATCTCGTCGAGCCCGCTCTGGCCTCGGGACTTGTAAATCTTGCTTACGTCTTCTGAAAGCGATTCGAGTGCCGCCGCTGCCAGCCTGTACGCCTGTGGCTTGAACGGAACGTCGAGTATGTCAAGCATGTCCGCTATCTGATAGAAAATTTCGGCTATTTCCTTGTTTATCATAAATATAATTCGCGTCAAGAATTAAAAAGAAAATAAGAGGGAGGAAATAAAAATATCAGTACTCTCTCCATATGTAGCCGCACTTCGTGCACTTGAAAAACGTTGTTGGCGGCTCGTCCATCGAACGCGTTTGCTTGACCCAGTAGTAGGCCTCGTGGTTTCCGCATTTCGGGCAGAGCTTGTGCGTTTTTGGAAGGAGGTCGAGATCCTTTATCTCGAATATGTTCTCCTCTTCCTTTGATTTTTCCTCAATTTTGAATTTCTTTGACTTGATTTTTTCCTTGTACCCGCATTTTGGGCACACTAGATAAACATTGTTCCCTTTCTTTTCCGGCTTCATTATGGAGCCACACTTCGGGCAAAATTCCATTTTCACCACTCCTGAAAATTGTCAGTTTTAAAATATTGAAGGAAAAGTTTTTAAACCTGAAATACATCGACAATTGACTATTGGCTGGGCTTGAAGAAATGCGATTCGTCGTACGTTTTGAACGGGAGGTAAAGCAGGTATCTCGGATATCCGAGCATCGGAAACACGAAGAATACCTTTCCTATTATGTCGCTCCTCTGAACGAGCCACGGATCGTCGACATTGTTGTTGTCCCCCTTCATTATATAATAATATGTTCCGTTGACAAATTTCCTGCCGACTATCCTGTGCACTATCGGATAATTCGTTATGGACACCTTGTAAACGACGACGTCACCGACTTTTGGCGTTCCTATGTTCTCAACGAGAAGGAGGTCTCCGACGTGGAATATCGGTAGCATTGAGTCCGACACCACGGTTACGACGGGCATTGACGTCCTGAGAACGAGGCCAAGTCCGTAGTATATCGCGACTGCTATGAGAACGGCGGTCACGACGTCAAAAAGGTCCTTGAACTTCCTGCTTTTTTGATTCATACTCCTCCTCTCGATTCACCGGAAAGGCCGGATGCGATTATGTGCGCCATCCTGAGCGGGTTTGGGACGCCGCCGCGCAATGATATTTTGATTATTCGCCTTGCAGTGTCTTCTCCCAGCCCGTAGCGTTGAAAGAATAATTTGTTTTCAAACTTATAAAACTTTCCAGCGTGCTCCACTGCGGCAAGCTTTTCTTTGACGTGATTCGTTTTCATTATCGCCTTCTTGAATTCATTTATGTTCGGGAGCTTTTTCTGCACGACTATGACGGGAAGGTTTGTCTTCTCGAAGAGCTCCTTTATGTCGACAATGTTCAGGCCGCCGAATGATATGCCGTCGAGCATTATGACGCGGAGCTGCCCGTACTGCCTTGAAGATGTTATTGCTTTCGCTATCTTTTCCGTTGCGTCAATGCCGTCGCGCTCTATCGATGTCGTGAGAAGGCCGTCTATGCACCCTCCGCCGCGCGCCACGACCCCAACGAGCTTCGTTCTCTTGGACAGGCGAGCGTCGTCCCACGCGATTATGCGAATCTCATTTTTCACCGCGTGTATCATAATTAGTCATTGATTTCGCTTTTTTAAACTTTTGATGGATTTAAAATTTATGCCATCTTTGATTGATGAAATGATCGACGGGATTGCCAGCGCTCTTGATGGCGTCCATGGGAAGCGCCTGTTCCTTCAAATACCCGAAGGGCTGAAAACGTACACGAAAAGAATCGTTTCGTTTCTCGAAGGTGCTGGAAACGACGTGTTCGTTTACGTGACGCCGTGCTTTGGCGCTTGTGACATTCCTGTGGATGAGGCAAAGCTTTTGGGAGCCGATATGATAGTCCATCTTGGGCACAACAAGTTTTACAAGCACGTCACGGATTTCCCCGTGGTGTACGTTCCGATAAGCATACCCATAGATGTCGATGATAAGAAACTTCACTCACTTCCAAAACGCGTCGGCATACTCACCACGGTGCAACACCTTAAGTACATTGACAAAATCAAGGATGCGCTCTTGCGTGCCGGCAAGCAGCCGATAGTCGGCGGTCAGATACTCGGGTGTTGGACGGAAAATGCGAAAAAGATAGAGCACGGCGTCGATTGCTTCCTTTACGTCGGCTCGGGAACGTTCCACCCGACGGCGCTCCGCACGGAAAAGCCCGTGTTCGTTTACGATGTAGAAAAAAATGAGCTCATTGACGCAAGCGACCTTGTTCGCCGCGAGGAGATGAAGCGATACGCGCGCATCGAGAAGTTCCGCTCGTGCAAGTCCGTGGGCATATTGGTGTCAACGAAGCTTGGACAGTTCAACATCACTGGCGCGATAGCCCTCAAGAATGAGCTCGAGTCGCGCGGCAAAAAAGCATTTATATTTGTTTCTAACATAATAAAAAAAGAATATGTCATGGGCATGGGTGTGGACTGCCTTGTGAACACGGCCTGCCCACGCATTGTCGATGATGATTTCGGAGTTCCAATAGTGAATTTGGAAGATGCCATTTTGGCAATGGGTGATGAAAATGAAAGTGTTGAAAAACGAAGGTAATTATGTTGAAATTGAGATTGATGAGGACATGGGTCTTCTCAACCTTCTTGTGGACAAGATATGGAAAGAGCCCGGCGTTGTTTCTTGTTCCGTTGTCAAGCGCCATCCGTATATGGAGAAGCCGCTTCTCACGGTCGAAGCGAAGAATCCGAAGGGAGTTATCTTAAATGCCCTCAAGAAAATATCAAAGGAGATAACGGATTTCGAGAAAGCGTTCTGAAAAGAAAGAAAAAATCATAAAATTAAAAAATTACAAAAGTTTTCTTAGTTCGTCTCCAATTTCCTGCGCCTTTTTCACTATTTCCTTGATTTCATCCGGTGTGAAACCGCCGTTGTTTCCGCCTTTCTGCATGGAGCATATTCCGCCTTCCATTGTCCCGACTGTTAGGCGCGCGTCCATTACCGTCTCTTCAAGCGCGTTTGTGTCGACGATTATGTGATTTCCTATCTTTCCGAATGTCACGCAAAGCGGCTTCTTGTTGATTTTTAGCGGCTCCGTCTTTTCCTCGTACACGACCTTGTAATCATCGCCTTCTTTCTCGAGCTTCGGGAACCTTGCGTTCAGAAGGGCTTCCATGGCCGCCAATGATGCCGCGTCAATGAGGTTTCCGTCGTAGTCCATCACGTAAATGTCGACGAACACGAGCCATACTTTCTTTCCCGCTTCTATGCAGAGCGACTTCGTGTCTATGGCTTC